>DASPIV010000693.1:0-6103 GCA_035628955.1 Bordetella sp. | reverse complement strand
CCGGCCACCAATGCATTGTGCGCCATGCCTGGGTCTCCGGAAAAAAAGGCGCTTCAGGCGGCGTAGTCCGGCTGGCGCTGCGGGGCGGCCGCCTGGAATGCCGCCTGTTCGATGCAATGCCCATACACGCGCATGGCCAGCGGATAGGCCGCCAGGTCGCAGCCCATGCGTTGCGCATTGGCGATTTGCGGCACCAGGCAGCAGTCGGCCAGCGTGGCGGCCGCGCCGAAGCAGTACGGGCCGGTGCCATGGCGCGCCAGCAGGGCTTCGACTGTGGCCATGCCCTCGCTGATCCAATGGCGGTACCAGGTGCTCTTCTGCTCATCCGATACGCCCAGCACATCCTGCAGGTAGCGCAGGATGCGCAGGTTGTTCACCGGGTGTATGTCGCAGGCGATGGCATACGACAGTTCCAGCACGCGTGCACGGACAGCCGCATCGGCGGGAATCAGGCGCGGTTCGGGATGCGTGGCGTCCAGGTAGTCGATGATGGCCAGCGACTGCCCCAGCGCGATCTGGCCGTCGTCCAGCAGCGGCACATTGGCCGACGGATTGCGCGCCACGTAATCCGCGGCGTGGTGTTCCAGTTTGCGGATATTGACCGGCACGTAATCGTACGGCAGGCCCTTGAGCCCCAGCGCGATGCGCACGCGGTATGAGGTCGAGCTATTGAAAAAGCTGTGCAGTTGCATGAAGGTCTACTGGCGGTGGGGGATGGAATCGGGCGTTCAGTCGGCGCTGATGCCGGTGCGCGTGATGATGTCGTCCCAGCGCTTGGCGTCCCGGGTGACCAGCGCGCCGAACTCGGCGGGGGTGGACGTGGCCGGCACCATGCCCTGGGCGTCGAAGGCACGGGCGGTGGCCGGGTCTTGCAGGATGACGTTGACGGCTTGGTTCATGCGTTGCACGATCGCGTCGGGGGTGCCGGTGGGAGCGAACACGCCGTACCACATGTCCACGTCGGCGCCTTGCAGGCCGGCTTCGGTCAGCGTGGGAACGTCGGGCAGTTGCGGCAGCCGCTTGGGGCTGCCGGTGGCGATGACTTTGAGCTTGCCCGCCCGCACCTGCGGCAGTGCCACATGCACGGGCAGGAACATATAGTCCAGGCGTCCGCCCAGCATATCGGTGACGGCGCCCGCGGTGCCCTTGTAGGGCACGTGCAGCATGCGGGCCTGGGTACGGTCCAGGAACAGCGCCATCGACAAATGGTGCGGCGTACCCACGCCGGGCGTGCCGTAGGTCAGCTTGCCCGGGGCGGCCTGGGCGGCGTTGGCCACGTCGGCCACGGTGTTGGCGGGGTTGGACGGATGCGTGACCAGCAACAGCGAACCCCACGAGGTCTGGCCGATGGGTGCCAGGTCTTTCAAGGGATCGAAATGCAGTTTGCCCTTGTACAGGCTGCTGTTCATGACCAGCGTATTCACGGTGACCAGGAAGGTATAACCATCGGGCTGGGCGCGCGCGGCTTTCTCGGTGCCGATATTGCCGCTGGCGCCGGCCAGGTTTTCCACTACCACCGGCTGGCCCAGCGCCTGCGGCAGCCGCGCGGCCAGCTGGCGCGCGATCAGGTCGATGCCCGTGCCGGGCGTGAAGGGCACCACCAGGGTGATGGGACGTTCGGGCCAGGCGGCGTGGCTGGCCGCGGCGGCCAACGACAGGGCCAGCGCGGCCACGGCGCGTATCAGGGTGTGCATGCTTGTCTCTCCAATGTTGTATTTATCGCTGCTCAAACACCGATCTGCTACAGAAAAGACGCACGCGCCTTCAGGCTGCCCGGGTCGAACCCGGCGATTTGCTTGTAGCGGTTCGACATGCCTTCCAGCTCTGCGCGGCTGATGACGTCTTCGATACGGTCGTACGGGCGGTCGCCCGAACGTTCATATACTTCGCGCAGAATGGCATCGGGCGGGTTGCTGCGGTTGGTCAGCACCACGCGGGTGGTGGCCTCGACCCGCACGCGGTCGTATTCCTGCAGGGCCGCGTTGCCCAGCCCCAGGTGCTTGAGCCGCCCCGCCAGGAAACGCGCATCGATCACCGCCTGGCCGGCGCCGTTCGAGCCGCGCGGCACCATGGGGTGGGCGGCGTCGCCCAAGAGCGTCACGCGGCCGTGCGTCCAGGTGGGTAGCGGGTCCTGGTCCACCATGGGATATTCCAGTATCGAGTCGGCGTTGCGGATCAGCGCCGCCACGTCCAGCCAATCGAACTGCCAGTTGGCGAAGGCCGGGTAAAAATCTTCCAGCCGGCCGGCGCGCGTCCAGTCGCGCAGGGCGGGTACTGGCGATTCGATCTCCGCTACCCAATTGACCAACTGGTTGCCGTCGGCGTCGATGGCGTCGCGGATCGGGTAAATGACCATCTTGCCGCTGGCCAGCCAACCCGCGCGCACCATGCTGGCGCCACTGAGAAAAGGCTTGTGGCGGGTGACGCCGCGCCACATGTTCACGCCCGAATAGCGCGGTGCGCCTTCGTTGGGGTAGAACTGCTTGCGCACGGCCGAATGAATGCCATCGCAGCCGACCGCGACGGCGCCGCGTACCGGCGCCAGCGTATCGCCGGCGGCGTTGGCCAGATGCACCGTGACGCCGCCGGCATCCTGGTCCACCCGCACGCAGCGCCTGTCGGTGATTACGCTGCCGGCGCCCAGGCGCTCGCGCACGGCCGCCAGCAGAGCCATCTGCAAGTCGCCGCGATGAATCGAATATTGCGGCCAGTCGTAGCCGGCCGCCTTGCCCGCCGGTTCGCTGTAGATGAACTGGCCGTGGCGGGTGTAGAAGATCGATTCGCGCGTGTGCACGCCCAGCGCATCCAGCGCCGGCAGCAGGCCCAGTTCGTCCAGTTCGCGGGCGGCGTGCGGCAGCAGGTTGATACCCACGCCCAGCGGCCGGACCTCGGCTACGGCTTCGTAGACACGGCAGCCTATGCCGGCCTGGTGCAGGCTCAGGGCCAATACCAGGCCGCCTACGCCGGCCCCGATGATGATGACCTCGGTGTCGGGCTTGGCCATGGCTAGGCCACGCGTACCCGCAAGGGTTCCAGGCCTTCCACGCCGCCTTCCATCAGGTCGCCCGCCTTGACCGGCCCCACGCCCTCGGGCGTGCCGGTATAGATCAGGTCGCCCGGCTCCAGGCGGAAGTACTTGGACAGGTAGGCGATGGTTTCGGCTACCGACCAGATCAGCTTGGACGTGTCGCTGCGCTGGCGATCCTGGCCGTTGACCTGCAGCCAGATCGCGGCGCGCGACAAGTCGCCTGCATCCGCCGCGCGATGCAGCGGCGTGACAGGCGCGCTGTGGTCGAAAGCCTTGCCCAGTTCCCAGGGCCGGCCGGCTTCGCGCATTTTCATTTGCAGGTCGCGGCGCGTCATGTCCAGCCCCACGCCATAGCCCCATACGTGATCCAGGGCCTGCTCTACCGCGATATTCGAACCGCCCTTGCCGATGGCCGCCACCAGTTCGATTTCGTAGTGGTAGTTGGCGGTTTCGGGCGGATACGGGATTTCCAGTGTGGCGCCGGCCGCGGCTGGCACGACGGCATCGGCCGGCTTGCAGAAGAAGAAGGGCGGTTCGCGATCGGGATCGAAGCCCATTTCGCGCGCATGCGCCGCGTAGTTGCGGCCCACGCAATAGACGCGGCGTACCGGGAACCGGTCCTGGCTGCCAACGACGGGGATGCCTACCGGCGCGGCGGGGGAAAAGACATAAGACATTGAATGAACCTTGGGCGTAAAGAAAACGGATCAGCCTTCGCGCGATTCGCGCAGCAGGCCCAGGGCGGCCTGCACCGGCCGGTCGGAATAACTGAACAGGGTGGCGTCTTCCAGCGCGCCCAACTGCACCGGCTGCCACGACGGCGCCACGAAGATGTCGCGCGGGCCGAACTCGAACTGCTGGTCGCCGATGCGCGCCGTGCCACGGCCCTCGACCACGCTGTAAACGGTGGAGTCGGTGCTGCGGTAGGTCTTGCCGTGAAAGCCCGCAGGCAGGAACTGCATGAAGGTGGCCATGGTGGGCATGGGATAGCCGCCCGTGGCCGGGTTCACATAGCGCAGCTTCACGCCGTCCCAAGCGTCCAGTTCGCCATGGCGGTACAGCTGGTCCAGGGCTTCCCGGCTGCGTTCGTATGGATAATTGAAGATAGGCGACGAGCCGCTGGCCGGCTGGTAGCGCACCGGCACCATGTTGTGGCCGAAGCGCGCGGTGCTGTCGCCTTCGGGGCGGCTGACCGGCTGGGTGGTGGCCGGATAGTTCTCGGCAAAGCCCGCGTCCAGGAAGCGCAGCAATGGAATGTCCAGGCCGTCCAGCCAGATCACGGGTTCGCCGCCATCCGCCGTTTCCAGGTTGCCGTGGTCGTGCCAGGTCCAGGACGGGGTGATGATGAAATCGCCCGGCCGCATGGTCGTGCGTTCGCCGTTGACGGCGGTATAGGCGCCCTGGCCCTCGACGATGAAGCGCAGCGCCGACTGAGTATGCCGATGGCTGGGCGCGATTTCGCCGGGCAGGATCAGTTGCAGTCCGGCATACAGTGTCTGGGTGATGCTGGCCTGGCCCGACAAGCCGGGGTTCTCCAGGATCAGCACGCGGCGCACGGCCTCTTCGGCGCTGATCAGCGTGCCGGATTCCAGCACGTCGGCGCGCACGTCGTCGTATTTCCACAGGGCGGGCACACAGCGCGGCGTGGGCTGGCGGGGCACCAGGTCATGCAGCGATTCCCACAGTGGTGCCATGTGCTTCTTGGCGATGCGGGCGTAGTAGGCGGCGCGCGCGTCGGTGGAAGAGGGGCCGTCGGCCATGATGGTCTCCAGTTCGAGCCGGCCAGGCGGCCGGCCGGTATCGATGTTGTTTTGGCCATTATGAATCCGCCAGGCATGTCAAAAAAAATGAAATAATCTTATTATTCATACCTAAAACAATATGACGAGAGGCTTATGGACTGGACCCACCGGTTGCGCCTGCGCAACCTGAAAATGCTGCTCAGCCTGGCCCAGACCCGCAACATCAGCCATTCGGCGGCCATGCTGAACACCACGCAGCCCGGCCTGTCGAAGTGGCTGAAAGACCTGGAAGAAGACATCGGCCTGCCGCTATTCGAGCGCCATGCGCGCGGCCTGCGGCCCACGCCCTACGGCGAAGCCCTGATCGCCCATGCCCAGCGCATCGATGCCCAGTTGGACCGGGCCAGCGGCGACATGGCGGCGTTGCGCGCCGGCGGCGGCGGGCGCGTGGTGATCGGCGCTTCCGGTGCGTCGGCATCCGACACCGTGCCGCTGGCGGTCATCCGCCTGCTCGATCGCATGCCGCAGGCGCGCGTGAAGCTGGTGGAAGGCACCACCGACCGCCTGCTGGCGCAACTGGCGCAGGGCGACCTGGATATCGTGGTGGGCCGCTACGCGCCCGAACACCACGATCCGGCCGTGCAGTCCGAAGCCCTGTACCTGGAACCCATCCACCTGGTGGCGCGTCCGCGCCATCCGGTGTTTGCCCGGGGCTCGGTGCAATGGGCCGACGTGCAGGCGTACCGCTGGATCCTGTGGCCCAAGGGCACGCCCATCCGCAATGCCCTGGATACCGCGCTGGAAGCGGTAGGGCTGTCGGCACCGGCCGATGCGGTGGAATCGAATTCGGTCACCGTCAACCTTACCCTGATCAACAACAGCGACCTGATCGGCGTGGCGTCGCACCGTGCCGCCTTGCGCTTTTCGCACATGAACGCCATGCGCATCGTGCCGGTGCGCCTGTCGGGCTTCGGGTCGGTGGCCATGTATTGGCGCCGCGAGACCTTCCTGCCCGCCGCGGTCGAGGCGGCCATGGCCTGCCTGCGCCAGGCCGTGGCCGACCACGCCCCGGCGGGCACCGGGCGCTGAGTTTTCAGGTGCCTGACATCCCTGCGGGGGAGTCAGGCACCTGGCTATCAATTGTCCATCTCACCGCGCGGCCTTGCTCCGCCCTCGTGCGGCTTTGTATGCGTTCGCAAGTTCTGTAACGGCGGTCCCAAGGGCGCTGTTACGTTTCCCATGAACTGAAGTATTGGCGTCATCCGGCCTGCCTAGCATCGTCGCGGGGGCCGCTTGCGGTTTCCCGCAACGGACCACGGACCGCAGACATGGA
>DASPIV010000692.1:0-3385 GCA_035628955.1 Bordetella sp. | reverse complement strand
CCTGGTGTCCGGCCATGTCGATGGCATGGGGGTGGTGTTGCGCTTCGACAGCGTGGGCGAATCGCGCGAACTTGCCATCCGCGTGCCCGGCCATCTGGCGCGCTTCATGGCTTACAAAGGGTCGATCACGGTCAACGGCATCAGCCTGACGATCAATCGTGTAAACGATGTTGCCGAGGGTTGCGACATCAGTATCAACATCATTCCCCACACCCAGGCCGTGACCACGCTGCGCAACGTGAAGCCGGGCGATCGCGTCAATCTCGAGGTCGACACGATTGCGCGCTATGTCGAGCGCATGCTGGCCATGCCGCAGGCCGATGACCTGAAATAAGCGCGGCCATCGGCGCCGCGATGTTTATTCGCACTTATGCGAGCTGTTAGCGCTCGCGATGCCCGGCTGCCAAATTGTTGCGATGGGCCCGCCGCTTGCTACGCATCGGGCAAGCAGGTCGGTGCTACGCATGGAAACGGTGCCGCGCGAATCTTTATGTGATTCACGGAACTGTTTCATTGTGGAATAGCCTAACCGTAGTGAGTGCACCAACCCCATTCTATGGTGTGTGGCGAAAGCAACATATCAAGATGATGTGCATGACCCCATTACCATAAAGTCTAGCGACAACGGGCAATGAGGAACACAATGGGTTGACGGAACTCATTAACCGACCATGCGCTGTAGGAGGTTATCCGTGCAAAACATCGTCGAAGGCTTCAAGTCGCTGTACGCGAAAGACCAGGAAACCGAACTATCCCTCGAGGATTACCTGGCACTGGCCAAGAAAGATCCCATGGCCTACGCCAGCCCCGCAGAACGCATGCTGGCGGCCATAGGCGAGCCAGAACTGGTCGACTCCCGCAATGATCCCCGGTTGTCACGGCTGTTCTCCAACCGGGTGGTGCGGCGCTACCCTGCATTCAAGGAGTTTTTCGGGCTGGAAGAGGTCATCGACCAGATCGTGGCATTTTTCAAGCATGCCGCGCAGGGGCTCGAGGAACGCAAGCAGATCCTGTATTTGCTGGGCCCCGTGGGGGGCGGAAAGTCTTCTATCGCCGAACGCCTGAAAGCCCTGATGGAAGCCTATCCCATCTATGCGTTGAAGGGCTCTCCCGTCAATGAATCGCCACTGGGCCTGTTCCATCCGGAACGCTTCGGCGACACCCTCGAAAAAGAATACGGCATTCCGCGGCGCTACCTGAGCGGCATCATGTCGCCCTGGGCAGTCAAGCGGCTGAAAGAGTTCGATGGCGATATCTCGCAGTTCCGCGTGGTGCGCCTGAACCCGTCCGTGCTGCGCCAGGTGGCCATTGCCAAGACCGAGCCGGGCGACGAAAACAACCAGGATATTTCGTCGCTGGTGGGCAAGGTCGATATCCGCAAGCTCGATCGCCACTCGCAAGACGACCCCGATGCATATAGTTATTCGGGTGGCCTGTGTCTGGCCAACCAGGGCCTGCTGGAATTCGTCGAGATGTTCAAGGCGCCCATCAAGATGCTGCACCCGTTGCTGACGGCCACGCAGGAAGGCAACTTCAAGGGCACGGAAGGCTTTTCGGCCATTCCTTTCAATGGCGTGATCCTGGCGCACTCGAACGAATCCGAATGGCAGACCTTCCGCAACAACAAGCACAACGAGGCGTTCCTTGATCGTATCTACATCGTCAAGGTGCCGTATTGCCTGCAGGTGACCGAAGAGGTCGAAATCTATAACAAGCTGCTGCGCAACAGTTCGCTGGCCGCTTCGCCGTGCGCGCCGGGCACGCTGGATATGATGGCGCAGTTCTCGGTGCTGACTCGCCTGAAAGAGCCCGAGAATTCCAGTATTTATTCCAAGCTGCGGGTGTACGACGGCGAATCCCTGAAAGACGTCGACCCGAAAGCCAAGGCGCTGCAGGAATACAAAGACTACGCCGGCACGGATGAAGGCATGACCGGGGTGTCTACCCGATTTGCCTATAAGATCCTGTCCAGTGTGTTCAACCATGACCAGACCGAAGTGGCCGCCAACCCCGTGCACTTGATGTACGTGCTGGAACAGCGCATCGGCCGGGAGGACTATCCCGAGGAAATCCGCCGCCGCTACCTGGATTTCATCAAGGGCTACCTGGCGCCACGCTACGCCGAGTTCATCGGCAAGGAAATCCAGACGGCCTATCTGGAGTCGTATTCGGAGTACGGGCAGAATATTTTCGACCGCTACGTGACATTCGCCGATTGCTGGATCCAGGATGAGGAGTTCCGCGACCCCGAAACCGGTGAAAGTTTTGACCGCAGCGCCCTCAACGATGAACTGGAAAAGATCGAGAAGCCCGCCGGTATCGCCAACCCCAAGGACTTCCGCAACGAGATCGTCAACTTCGTGCTGCGGGCCCGTGCCAATAACGCCGGCCGCAACCCGAAGTGGACCAGCTATGAAAAGTTGCGTGAAGTAATCGAGAAGAAAATGTTCTCGAACACCGAAGACCTGCTGCCGGTCATTTCCTTCAACGCCAAGGCTTCGGCCGAAGACAAGACCAAGCACCAGAGCTTTGTCGACCGCATGGTCGACAAGGGTTATACCGAGAAGCAGGTTCGCCTGCTGTGCGAGTGGTACCTGAGAGTAAGGAAATCATCCTGAGCGAGGTGAATCATGAATTCACTGATCGATCGGCGTCTGAACGGCCGCAATAAAAGCGCGGTCAACCGCGAACGCTTTCTCAGGCGATACAAGGACCAGATCCGCAAGGCCGTGCAGGATCTGGTGCGCGAGCGGTCCATCGAAGACATGGACCAGGGCGGGGAAATCAACCTGCCGGCTCGCGATATCTCCGAGCCGCATTTCCGGCACGGCCAGGGTGGCGATCGCGAGCTGGTGCATCCCGGCAATCGCGAATTCGCCAAGGGCGACACGTTCGCGCGGCCCTCGGGCTCGGCGGGCGAGGGCGGATCCGAACCCGGCGAGGGCGAATCGGTAGACCAGTTCACCTTCAGCCTGTCGCGCGCAGAATTCCTGAACCTGTTTTTCGAAGACCTGGAGCTGCCGCACCTGATCCGCACTCAGCTGGGCGATGTCACGCAAAAAAAATGGCAGCGCGCCGGTTACACTACCACGGGGTCGCCCAGCCTGCTGAGCGTCAGCCGTACGCTGAAGGCCTCGTTGTCGCGCCGCGTGGCGCTGGGCGTGGCCGCCCGCGCCGAACTCGAGGCGGCCCAGGCCAAGCTGGACGCCGCCATTGCAGCGGGTGCCCCGCAGGCCGAGATCGATGCGCTGCGCCAAGAGGTGGAAGACTGCACCAATCGCCTGGCCCGGCTGCCTTTCCTGGACGACCTGGACCTGCGCTACCGCAACCGCGTGTCGGTGGCCATGCCCATGGCGCGCGCGGTGATGTTCTGCCTGATGGACGT
>DASPIV010000691.1:0-9385 GCA_035628955.1 Bordetella sp. | reverse complement strand
GGGTAAAGCCGGCGATGATGGCATCGCGCGGCAGGCGTGCGCCATGCAGGAAGAACAGCAGGGCTATGCCGATGTTGGCGATCCATTCGAACGCCACCATGCCCTTGCCGTGGGCTGGCAGCATGCTGGCGAGTACAACGGTGATGACGAGGAACAGCGTGAAGCGGTCAGGCAGGAAGCGGGCGTAGCGGGACATGGAGGATGGTGGCAGG
This sequence comes from Bordetella sp., assembly GCA_035628955.1. Lineage (GTDB taxonomy): Bacteria > Pseudomonadota > Gammaproteobacteria > Burkholderiales > Burkholderiaceae_B > Bordetella_A. The sequence continues at coordinate 9,173 of DASPIV010000691.1, read as the reverse complement.
GCTGCGGCCGACGGCGTGGCGGCCAAAGGGCGCTATTGTAGACGGCACTGCGATAGTGTTTTTATTCAGCTTGTTGTAGGGTTTGGGGCGAAGGGTTGATTGGGTTCTTGCCACGTCCCGCGCTGTTCGGGCAAGCGGTGGCGGCGAACGTGCGCCGGCTCGGGCGCATGCAGGCGCCCTCGGCCTGCTTCGCAGGCTGCCCGCCGCCCGACACGCCGCCACCGCTTGCCCGAACAGCGCGGGACTGTGTTTGAGTCAATCGAACTGTCGCTTTGCTCGCTCGTTTTCCGAGGTGGAAGGCGGCGCGGGATTTGCTGCCTTTGTGAGAAATTGCCTAGCCTCGGCGTTCCGCGCACGGGGCCGGGCGAGTTGGCCGGCGGGGCAGCCTGCGCAGCAGGCCGAGGGCGCCCGCATGCGCCCGAGCCCGACGGACGTCGCCCGGCCCCGTGCGCGGAACGCCGAGGCGACTCAAGAACTCAAAATACAGAGAATGCCCAAACCCCCTGCTATGGCGTCATGGCCAACGCAAGGTCGAAGGCTGCCACCAGCGAGGCAGGATCGGCCATGCCTTTGCCCGCGATGTCGAACGCCGTGCCATGGTCGACGCTGGTGCGCACGAACGGCAGCCCCACCGTGACGTTGACTCCCTGGTCCACGCCCAGGTATTTCACCGGGATCAGGCCCTGATCGTGGTATTGGGCCACCACGATGTCGAATTCGCCGCGCCGGGCGCGCATGAAGATCGTATCGCCCGGCCAGGGGCCGGATACATCCAGTCCATCAGCGCGTGCCTGGGCGATGGCAGGTGCGATGATGTCCAGGTCTTCGCGGCCGAACTTGCCGTCTTCGCCGGCATGTGGATTCAGGCCGGCCACGGCGATGCGGGGCCGCTCGATACCCATCTGGCGGCAGGCCCGGTCGGCAAGCCGGATGGCGCGTGCTTCGGCCTGGGGCGTAATGGCCGCAGGCACGTTGGCCAGCGCCAGATGGATGGTGACCAGCAGCACGCGCAATTCGTCGTTGGCCAACATCATGGCGAAATCGGCCGTGTGCGAACGTTCGGCCAGTATTTCGGTGTGGCCCGGCTGGTCGATGCCGGCCAGGTGCATCGAGTGCTTGCTCAGCGGCGCGGTGACAATGGCGCGAATCCGGCCGGCCTGCGCATCGTCGATGGCTGCGCACAAATAATCGTAGGCGGCCTGGCCCGCGGCCGCGCTGGTACGCCCCACCGGCAGGTCCGCCGGCAAGGGTGCCGTACAGGACACGACCTCGATACGGCCCGGATCGCCCTGGGCGTGGCTGGCATCGTCGATTTCGGCGATGTCCAGCCGTGCGCCCAGCAAGGCGGCCGCGCGCCGCATGGCGCCGGCATCGCCATAGACCACCGCGGGTGCCTTCAATCCTTGCGCGCAGGCCTTGACGATAATCTCCGGGCCGATGCCGGCGGCATCGCCCATGGTGATGCCGACCGGCCCGTGCCCGCGCATTACAGGACGTCGCCTGCGTAGTCGGCCAGGCGTGAGCGCTCGCCGCGCTGCAGCGTCACGTGGCCGGCATGCGGCCAGCCTTTGAACCGGTCCACCACGAAGGTCAGGCCCGAACTGCCTTCCGTCAGGTAAGGCGTATCGATCTGTGCGACGTTGCCCAGGCACACGACCTTGGTGCCCGGGCCGGCCCGGGTAACCAGGGTCTTCATCTGCTTGGGCGTCAGGTTCTGCGCTTCGTCGATGATCAGGTACTTGTTCAGGAAAGTACGGCCGCGCATGAAGTTCAGCGACTTTACCTTGATACGCGAACGGATCAGGTCCATGGTGGCCGCACGGCCCCAGTCGCCACCGTCGCCTTCGCCCATGTTGAGCACGTCCAGGTTGTCTTCCAGCGCGCCCATCCAGGGCAGCATTTTTTCTTCTTCGGTGCCCGGCAGGAAACCGATGTCTTCGCCCACCGGCACCGTGACGCGCGTCATGATGATCTCGGTATAGCGCTTGGTTTCAAGCACTTGGGTGATACCGGCCGCCAAGGCCAGCAAGGTCTTGCCCGTACCAGCCTGGCCCAGCAGCGACACGAAGTCGCAATCGGGGTTCATCAACAGGTTCAGGGCGAAATTCTGCTCGCGGTTGCGCGCGGTGATGCCCCACACATTGTTCTTGCCATGGGTGTAGTCGCGCAGCGTGGCCAGCACCGCCGTCTTGCCGCTGACTTCGCGCACCTGCGCATACAGCGGCAGCTGGCCTTCGAAATACACGAACTGGTTGACCATGAACTGCGAGCACAGCGGGCCATGCACGCGGTAGAACGTGGTGCCGCCTTGCTGCCAGGACTCGACGTCCTTGCCATGGCGGTTCCAGAAGTCTTCGGGCAGCTGCATCACGCCCGAATACATCAGGTCGGTGTCTTCCAGGACGTGATCGTTGTAGTAGTCCTCGGCCGCCATGCCCAGGGTGCGGGCCTTCAGGCGCATGTTGATGTCCTTGGACACCAGCACGACTTCGCGCTCGGGGAATTTTTCCTGCAGGGCGCGGACCACGCCCAGGATCTGGTTGTCGGCCTTGCCCATGGGCAGGTCCGAGGGCAGGGTGCTGTGGATGGCTGTGGTCTGGAACATCAGGCGGCCGGTGGCATCTTTATTGCCCAGCGCGCTCAGTTCCAGGCCGTCGTCGAGCTGTTGGGCATCGTGCACCAACGCATCCAGCGAGCGGCTGACCTGGCGCGCATTGCGCGCCACTTCCGACATGCCTTTTTTCTGGTGATCGAGCTCTTCCAGCGTCATCATGGGCAGGAAGATGTCGTGTTCTTCGAAGCGAAACAGCGAACTCGGATCGTGCAGCAGCACGTTGGTATCCAGCACGAACAGCTTGCGCACGGCATGCTGGCCGCGTGCCTTGGGCCGGCGCGCCGTTGCCGCGGGCTTGGCCGCGTGCATGGGAGCGGGCGCCGGGACGGATGCGGCGCCCGCCTGGGGCTTCAAGCCGTCGAGTTCGGGCTGCACCTGCAAGGGTTCGACGGTACGTGACGGGGCCGTGGGCGCGGCGGGGGCGGCCGTTTTGGCCGGACGGGCCTTGCTTCGAGCGGCTTCGCCCGAGGGGAATGTCAGGATGGCTGCGGGTCGGGAGGGCAACTTCGGTAGCGGCATATAGGTGATTCTCCTGTGGGGCCGGCTATAGCGCCTGACAATGATTCCAGTACGGACTCAACCGATACTGCGGGCGGCCTGCAGTACTTCGCTGGCGTGATTGGGCACCTTGACCCCGCGCCATTCCTGTACCAGCCGGCCATCGGCATCGACCAGAAACGTGCTGCGCTCGATGCCGCGTACCTGTTTACCGTACATATTCTTCTGCTTGATGACGCCATACAGATTACATACCGTTTCGTCCGCGTCAGAGATAAGAGGAAAGGGCAATTGGTATTTGGTCCGGAAATTCTCGTGCGACTTCAGCGAATCGCGCGAGATGCCCACCACGACCGCGCCGGTCGACAGGAAGTCGGCATGCAGGTCGCGGAAATCCTGGCTTTCGGTCGTGCAGCCCGGGGTGTTGTCCTTGGGATAGAAATACAGCACCACGGCACGGCCCCGGCATTGCTCCAGGCTGATGGGCCCGATGGTGCTTTCGGCGGTGAACTGGGGGGCGGGTTTGCCTATGTGCGGCGTCATGCGGGCAGATCTCCTTGGGTAGGCAGCAGCGCGACGATGACACGCCGGCCTTCCGCCATCAGGATGTTATAGGTGCGGGCGGCCGCCTGGGTGTCCATGACCTCGACGCCGACGCCGGCCGCCAGCAGCGGGCGCAGCACGTCTTGTGGCAACAGGCGCTGGCGACTGCCAGTGCCCACCAGCAGCACTTCCGGGCCCAGCCCGGAGGCCGGGCCGGCCGTCTCTGGCGCGTCCAGGAAAGCCATGAGGTCGCGCGCCGCCTCGGACAGGCCGGCGGCCTGCCGCAGCAGCGAGGACGTGATATCGGTGGCGGCCTGAACCGGCCATTCGGCGACGGGGCCTTCGGGGCCGAAGGCGACCGCGTGGGAAAATCGTACCTGGTTGACCTCGATATAGCCGTCACCGTAGGCGGTAACGGTATTGAGGGCCGATGCAGCAGGGTCAGTGTGCAGCTTCAATAAAAACTCCGGCTTTATGATTCCGATCATAGCGCATCGGAATGCGGCCATGTTGCAGGGTATCCACGGGCAAGGGGACGGAATATACCCATTTGCCGGCCGGGCTCGCTTGCGCTAGATTACTAAGTTTTGCTGCACCGCAAACCTCTTAAATCATCTCCTGCCTTAACCAAGGAATTATTCCCATGAGGAAGTTCTCCCGCATCGAGCGTCTGCCGCCGTACGTGTTCAATATCACTGGCGAGCTCAAGATGGCCGCCCGGCGGCGCGGAGAGGACATTATCGACATGTCCATGGGCAACCCCGACGGCCCCACGCCCAAGCACATAGTCGACAAGCTGGTCGAAGCCTCGACCCGGCCCACCACGCATGGCTATTCGGTATCCAAAGGCATTCCGCGCCTGCGCAAGGCAATTTGCGACTGGTACCAACGCCGTTACGCGATCGAATTCGACCCCGACAGCGAAGCCATCGTCACCATCGGCTCGAAAGAAGGCCTGGCACACTTGATGCTGGCCACGCTCGACCGCGGCGACACGGTATTGGTGCCCAACCCCAGCTATCCCATCCATATCTATGGCGCGGTCATCGCCGGCGCCAATATCCGTTCAGTGCGCATGACGCCGGGCGTGGATTTCTTCGAGGAACTCGAGCGCGCGGTACGCGAGTCGATTCCCAAGCCCAAAATGATGATCCTGGGTTTTCCCAGCAATCCTACCGCGCAATGTGTGGACCTGTCATTCTTCGAGCGGGTGGTGGCGCTGGCCAAAGAGCACGACATCCTGGTGGTGCACGACCTGGCCTACGCCGACATCTGCTTCGATGGCTACGTGGCGCCGTCCATCATGCAAGTGCCGGGCGCGCGCGACGTGGCCGTCGAGTTTTTCACCATGAGCAAGAGCTACAACATGGCGGGCTGGCGTATCGGCTACATGGTGGGCAACCGCGAGCTGGTGAACGCGCTGGCGCGCATCAAAAGCTACCATGATTACGGCACGTTCACGCCCATCCAGGTGGCCTCCATCGCGGCGCTCGACGGCCCCCAGGAATGCGTGAACGAAGTCGTCGAGCAGTACCGCAGCCGCCGCGACGTGCTGGCACGGGGCCTGCACGAGGCCGGCTGGAACGTCGAGATCCCCAAGGCGTCCATGTACATCTGGGCGCAGATTCCCGAACCTTATCGCGCCATGGGCTCGCTGGAATTCGCCAAGCGGGTGCTGTCCGACGCCAAGGTGGCCGTCTCGCCCGGTATCGGTTTTGGCGAATACGGAGACGAATACGTACGTTTTGCCCTGATCGAAAACGAACAGCGCACGCGCCAGGCCGTGCGGGGCATCAAAGACATGTTCCGCAAAGACGGCCTGCTGAAATGAAGCCCACCCCCGGAAGCGCTACGCGCTTTTCCCGGGTGGCGCGTAGCGCAATGGAAACTGAAATGACAAACGCAATACCCCTGCAGCAGCCGCGACCTGGCACCGACATCAAGCCCATCAAGATCGGCCTGCTGGGCCTGGGCGTAGTCGGAGGCGGCACCTGGAGCGTGCTGTCGCGCAACGCCGAGGAGATCGCCCGCCGCGCCGGCCGGCGTATCGAGGTCAGCCGTGTCGCGGTCCGCGACGTGACCAAGGCGCGCAGCCGGGTCGGCGATACGGTCGAGGTTGGCACCGATGTGCACGCCCTGGTGCGCGACCCCGAAGTCGATATCGTGGTCGAGCTCATCGGCGGCGATACGCTGGCGCGCGAGTTGGTGCTGGAAGCCATTGCGCATGGCAAGCACGTGGTCACCGCCAACAAGGCGCTGCTGGCCAAGCATGGCAACGAGATCTTCGCCGCGGCGTCCGCGCAGGGCGTGATGGTGGCTTTCGAGGCGGCCGTTGCCGGCGGCATTCCCATCATCAAGGCCATACGCGAAGGCCTGACCGCCAATCGCATCGAGTGGGTGGCGGGCATCATCAACGGCACCACCAATTTCATCCTGTCCGAAATGCGTACGCGTGGGCTGCCGTTTGCCGAGGTGCTGGCCGAGGCGCAGCGCCTGGGCTATGCCGAAGCCGACCCCACCTTCGACGTCGAAGGGGTCGACGCCGCACACAAGCTCACGCTGCTGGCCTCGCTGGCCTTCGGCGTGCCGGTGCAGTTCGACAAGGCCTATATCGAAGGCATTTCGCAGTTGGCCCAGGAAGATATCGCTCATGCCGAGCGCCTGGGTTTCCGCATCAAGCTGCTGGGCATCACCAAGCGGCGCACCGATGGCATCGAATTGCGCGTGCATCCCGCCCTGGTGCCGGCCGAACGGCTGTTGGCCAACGTCGAAGGCGCGATGAACGCCGTGCTGGTGCGCGGCGATGCGGTCGGCCCGACCCTGTATTACGGGCAGGGCGCGGGGGAAGAGCCCACCGCATCTGCCGTGGTGGCCGATCTGGTCGATGTGACCCGCCTGCATACCGCAGATCCGGGCAATCGCGTGCCGCACCTGGCGTTTCAACCCGATGCGATGTCCGACCTGGCGATCTTGCCTATCGACAAGATCAGCACGTCTTACTATTTGCGCCTGCGTGTGGACGACCAGCCCGGCGTGCTGGCAGACATCGCCCGCGAACTGGCTGAACGCGGTATTTCCATCGGCTCGATGATCCAGCAGCCCTCGCACATCGGCGGCGCCGACATCATCTTCCTGACGCACCAAGCCGTCGAGGGCAACGTCGACCAGGCTATCCGCAGCATCGAGCAATTGCCATTCGTGCGTTCCAGCGTCACGCGCCTGCGTGTCGAGACCTTGGCCTAGGCGCTTGCCGGCGCCGGCATGCATGAATACGGACTGACATGAAATACATCTCTACCCGCGGCGGCATGGCCCCGCAAGCATTCAGCGACATCCTGCTCGAGGGCCTGGCCCCCGACGGGGGGCTGGCCGTGCCGGAAGCCTTGCCGCAAGTATCGGCCGAAACACTGGAAAGCTGGCGCGGCCTATCTTATGCCGACCTGGCTTTCGAGGTCTTGTCGCGCTTTGCCACGGACATCCCCGCCGCCGATCTGCGGCGGCTGACGCACGCGGCCTATCGGCAGGGCACATTCAACAGCGAAGACATCGTGCCCTTGCGGCCGCTGGATGGCGGGCTGCAATTGCTGGGCCTGTCCGAAGGCCCCACGCTGGCCTTCAAGGACATGGCCATGCAGTTCCTGGGCCAGGTCTTCGAATATGTGCTGACGCAGCGTGGCGCCACCCTGAACATTTTGGGTGCCACCTCGGGCGATACCGGTTCGGCGGCTGAATACGCGTTGCGTGGCAAACAGGGCGTGGCCGTATTCATGCTGTCGCCGCATGGCCGCATGAGCACGTTCCAGCGGGCACAGATGTACTCGCTGCAAGACCAGAACATCCACAACATTGCCGTGCACGGCGTATTCGACCAGGCCCAGGACATCGTCAAGGCATTGTCAGGCGATCTCGCGTTCAAGGCCCGCTATCGCATCGGCGCGGTGAATTCCATCAACTGGGCCCGCATTGCGGCGCAGGTGGTGTACTACTTCCATGGCTGGCTGCGCGCCACCTCGGGGCCGGGCCAGCAGGTGTCGTTTGCCGTGCCGTCGGGCAATTTCGGCAATATCCTGTCGGGCCATATCGCTCGTGCCATGGGCCTGCCGGTGCGCCGGCTGGTGCTGGCCACCAACGAGAACAACGTATTGGAAGAGTTCTTCCGCACCGGCATATACCGGCCCCGCGCCGCCGAATATACCTACGCGACTTCCAGCCCATCGATGGATATCTCGCGTGCGTCGAACTTCGAGCGATTCGTCTACGACCTGACGGGCCGCGATGCGCAGCGTATGCAAGCCTTGTGGGCCGACTTGGCGCACCACGGTTTCTTCGATCTTTCCGCACTGAAGCCGGCATTCGAGTCGCAGTACGGTTTTGTGGCGGGTACCAGCACGCATGCCGATCGCCTGGCCGTGATCCGCTCGACCTACGATGCCACCGGCGTGCTGGTCGACCCCCATACCGCCGATGGCGTGAAAGTGGCGCGCGATTTCGTCGAACCGGGCATACCGATGCTGGTACTGGAAACCGCGTTGCCCGCCAAGTTTTCGGACACCATCGAAGAGGCGCTGGGCAAGCCCGTTACGCCGCCGCCGGCATTGGCCAACCTGGAGTCTTTGCCACAGCGCGTCACCGTGATGGATTGCGACGCACAGTTGGTTCGACGCTACATCGAGGCCAATGCCAAAGTGTAAGGGTGTTTGCTGCCTGTTTACGATTGCAGCCCCGGCCCGGTCAGGCCGGGGTTTTTTCATGGGCGGCCCACCCTGGGCCAGCGCCTCTTGACGGCGGCCCGCAGGGGCAGGGCGCTGTCATTACAGACTTATGCATTTTGAAGACATCCCGTCACGGTATGTGCGCCGGCCCCGGCCTACAGTGGGATTTCGTTCAAGACAGATGGAGATATGCCCCATGAACCTGAAGACCACGACGCTCGCCTTGATCATGACCGGAGTCGGCGTACTGGCGGGCTGCTCGTCGCCATCGGTGGTCGAAAAGCGCGACGGCAGCCAGGTCGTGACGCCCGATGAGCCCGAGTACAACGAGGATACGGGCTTCTACGAATACGACAAGGATGGCCACAAAGTCCAGATGAACAAGGACGATGTGAAAACCATCGAGGAAGTGAAGTAGGCGCCATACGATGCACCCGGTGTCTGACTCCCGTCAGGGTGTCAGACACCGGCATGTGGCGAGCCTGCCGCCGCATCGATGTCGGGCACCCTCCGGGAGCCTGGCCCCTGCTCAATACCAGGCTCCAGGCGCGCCTTAGGCCTCGGCCTCGGCGTGGTAGCGTCCGACCCGTTCGACTTCGTTTTTCGAACCCAGGATCACACTGACGCGCTGGTGCAGTTTGTCGGGCTGGATGTCCAGGATACGCTGCTTGCCGTCGATGGCCGCGCCGCCGGCCTGCTCGACGATCATGCTCATCGGATTGGCCTCGTACATCAGGCGCAGCTTGCCGGCCTTGCCGGGTTCGCGCGCGTCCCAGGGGTACATGAAAATGCCGCCGCGGGTCAGG
>DASPIV010000690.1:0-3068 GCA_035628955.1 Bordetella sp. | reverse complement strand
GATCTGGACCGACAGCTTCGGCCGCATCAAGGTGCAGTTCCATTGGGACCGCTACGGCCAGAAAAACGAGAACAGCTCGTGCTGGGTACGGGTATCGAGCCCCTGGGCCGGCGGCGGGTTCGGCGGCATCCAGCTGCCGCGCGTCGGCGACGAGGTCATCATCGACTTCATCGGCGGGCATCCCGACCGCCCCATCGTGATCGGGCGCGTGTACAGCGCCAGCAACATGCCGCCCTGGGATCTGCCCGGCAACGCCACCCAGAGCGGCTTCCTGAGCCGCAGCAAAGACGGTACGCCCGGCACCGCCAACGCCTTCATGTTCGAAGACAAACCCGGCGGCGAGCGCGTCTGGCTGCACGCCGAACGGGATATGTGTTCCGAGATCGAGAACGACGAACTGCACACCACCGACGGCTTGCGCACCACGATCATCGGCAAGGACGACACGACCATCATCAAGGGGGCACGCGACATCCACGTGCATGGCACGGATCACCTGTGGGTCCAGTGCGACCGCACCGTGGACCTGAAGGCCGCCGAAACGTACACCGTCGACGGCGCGCGCACGGTGCACGTGGTCAACGGCTTGATGACGGAAGACTTCGACAGCGGCCTGAAGACCACCATCCTGGCGTCTGGAGAGATCCGCAACGTGACGGGCCTGTTCGACGAGACCCTGAACGACGGAGAGAAGCGGCTGATCAAGACCATCCAGGACGAGACGGTGGAGGGCGACGTCAAGCAGACCATCACCGGCGGCGGGCTGTACCAGCAGACCATCACGGCCACGCATGAGCACTCGCTGACGGGCGACCAGAATTCCACCATCAAGGGCACCGTCACGCATCGCGTGGAAGGGACGTTCACCGAGACCGTCACCGATCCGATCACGGTCAATGCAGACACCAGCATGACGGTCAACACGCCCAGCTGGACGGTCAGCGGCGCCAAGCAGGCGTTCTGGACGAGCAATTTCATGCGCGGCACGCCCGCTCGCCTGATGGTGGTGGGCGCCTCGCTGGACGTCTGGGGCGCGCGCCAGCAGGTGTACGGCATCAACTCGCAGTTTTCCGCGGTGAAGCTGGACCTGGCGGTGTTCAAGAACGGCGACAACGGCTTTGAACTCGGCGGATCGGGTACGCAGATCAAGGGTATCGGCGTGCAGATCAAAACCGGTGGCGCGGCGGTGATCTCGCGCATTGTCAATCTTTTTACCTGAGGGCGGCACGACAGCATGGGAAATGCGGTGTGGTGGGTGATAGGCACGGTGGCCACAGTGGCATTCGTGGCCTTCGTCGCCATGGTCGTGCGCGAAACCGCGCGCCCGTATGAAGACGAACGGTCTCTGGCGGCGCGCCTGGCGCACACCGGGCAGCCTGTCCTGGCCGAAGTGCTGGCCCTGGACCGCCAGCCCGGCGGCAAGCCGTACGCCGCCCCCATGAAACTGGGCGTGCGTTACGCCGACGCGAACGGGCGCGAGCAGCGCGCCGATCTGCGGGTGTACATCGATCGCGAACTATTGGCGGCGTTCATGCCGGGCAAGACGATTCACGTGCGCTACGACGCGAATCATCCCTCGCGGTTGGCGGTGGACCGGCAACTGAGTCCCACTGAAATTCCCGCCACCTGGCGCAACAAGTAGCAGCACCCGATTGCAACCATGAAAATCGTCAAGCCCCTGCGCCTGAGCCTGATGAGCCGCCCTTATCGACTGCACCGCCGCCAGCGCCTGGGCCTGGGGGTTTTTGCCCTGGCCAGCCTGGACCCGCAGCCCATCCTGCAGCCCGAGGCCGATATGTGGCAATTGGTGGGCCAGGTGCTGGACGACGACGGGATACTGGACCTGGGCATACCCAAGCCCTGCGCCGAGTTCTTGGTCAGCGGCAGCGCCTACCCCGCGCCCTCGCAACGGCCCGGCACCTGCGCCGTGCAGGTACGGGTGGGCGACCTGCGCAAAAGCCTGACGGTGTTCGGCGATCGCTATTGGCTGGACGGCCGCGCCACTGAACCACAGCCCTACGAGATCATGCCGCTGGACTGGGTACATGCCTATGGCGGCCCTTCCTGTGCCGACAACCCCCATGGGCGCGGCGCCGACGACGAAGTGCTCAATGGGGTGCGTACCCGCCGCCTGCCCAACATCGAGCCCATGCAGGATCGCATGGTGCGTCCGGGGCAGCAGCCCGAACCGGCCGGCTTCGGGCCCGTTTCGCCGATGTGGCCGCGCCGCTTCCGCCGGGCGGGCGAATACAGCCCCGATTGGCTGGAGGACGGCTCCCGGGGCCTGCCCGATAGCCTGGATCCGCATTTCTTCAATGCCGCGCCGCCTGACCAATGGTGGCCTGCGCGCGCCGAACTGGCGCCCGGCACCGATTATGAAATCTGGCACATGCATCCGGACCGGGCGTGCCTGGAAGGCACGCTGCCGGACTGGCGTGCGCGTTGCTTCGTACAGCGCGAAGGAGACGATGCGCTGGAAGAAGTGCCCATGAGCCTTAGCACGGCCTGGTTCTTCCCGGATCGCGAGCAGGTGCTGCTGATGTATCACGGCGCCACGGACGTGGTCGAAGACGACGGCGCCGACCTGGTGCTGGCGATGCCGGCGCTGGAGACCGATGGCCAGCGGCGTCCGCAAGCCTATTACGAAACGGTGCTGGCGCGCCGGCAGGATCCCGATGAAGGCCCCCTGTATGCGTTGCAGGACAAGGACCTTCTTCCCCAGGCCGCGCTGGGGCCATGGCATGCCCTGGACACCCAGGGGCCGATGCAGCGCCCCTTCGCAGTGAATCAGCGCGCGCGGGGCGAGGCCGCGCGTGCCCGCATGCGTGAAGAGCTGCGGGTCGCGGGGCTGGACCCGACGCCGTTCGAGGTTCCCGAGTCGCCGCTGCCGCGGCAGCCCACGCTGGACGATCTGCCTGACGTGATGCGCCACGCGCGGCAGGCCGCACAGGAAGCGCGCATCGACATGTTGCACGCCAAGCGGAAAATGGCCGAAGACATGCGCAAAGAGGCTGGCAACATGCCGCCCGGCATGACACCCGAATCGCTGTTCGAGAGTGCCGATGCCG
>DASPIV010000689.1:0-2926 GCA_035628955.1 Bordetella sp. | reverse complement strand
GCCATGCATCAAGGCCGAAGGCCTGCTGGGCGCCATCGCCGAGCCCGAGGCGATGGATGTCGATGCCAATGCGGTGCTGCAGGGGTTCTTGAAGGGCGCCCGCGCTGGCGGCGTGCAATTCCTGTTCAACGCCGGGGTGGTACGTGCCGAACGGCGCGACGGCGTATGGCAAGTGGAACTGGCCAACGGGCAAACTGTACATGCCCGCACCGTCGTCAATGCCGCCGGCGCCTGGGCCGACCGAATGGCGGCGCTGTGCGGCGCTGCGCCGGTGGGCCTGACGCCCAAGCGGCGCAGCGCGTTCACCTTCAAGGCGCCCGATACTTCCGACCCGGCGGAAGTTGCGCACTGGCCCGCCGTGGTGGGTATCGACGAGAGTTTTTACTTCAAGCCCGACGCGGGCCAGCTGCTGGGTTCGCCAGCCAACGCCGACCCGGTCGAACCCCATGACGTGGTGGCCGAAGAACTGGACGTGGCATTGGGTATCGACCGGATCGAGACCGCCACTCACCTGTCCATCCGCCGGCCCACGCATACCTGGGCCGGGCTGCGCTCATTCGTGGCCGACGGCGAATTCGTGATCGGCTGGGACACGCGTACCGAGGGTTTCTTCTGGCTGGCCGGGCAAGGCGGATACGGCATCCAGACCTCGCCCGGAGCCTCGCTGCTGGCAGCCAATTTGCTGCTGCAAGAACCGCTGGATGCATCGCTGCGCCTATGGCAGGTGGATCCGCGGGTCGTGTCACCAGCGCGTTTCCACGCCGGCCAGAAATTGCCGCGATAGGGCCTACTGCTTCTGGTACAGGCCGGCCTTCTCGATCAGCGGGCGCCAGCGTGCCAGGCCTTCCTGGATGGTTTCATCCATCTGCGCCGGGTTGCCGGCCACCACCGAAAAGCCCAGCTCTTGCAGGCGGCCCTTGTTCTGCATCAGCGCCTTCTGGATGGCTTGGCTCAGTACTGCCATCTGCTGCGCATCCACGCCCGCCGGCATGTTGAAGCCATACCAGGTATCCGAGTTGTAATCCAGGCCCTGCTCGCTGAAGGTCGCCACGTCGGGCAGCGCGGGGTTGCGCTGCGCGCTGCCGATGCCCAGGATACGGGCCTTTCCGGACGCACGCATGTTCAGCGCCGTCACCATCGGCACATAGATCATCGACACCTCGCCGCCATACAGGGCGTTCATTTCCGCCGCGCCGCCTTTGTAGGGAACGTGCAGGATATTGATGCCGGCCGTCTCGTTGAGCAATTCTCCGGCAATATGCAGTGAACTGCCCACGCCGGCCGACCCGTACGACAAGGCGTCGGGGTGCGCCTTGGCATGCTGCACCACATCATGCACGTTGTGGAAAGGCGAATCGTCGCGCACTACCAGCGCATTGGGCACCGCCACGGCCACGCCCAGCGACGCGAAATCGGCCTTCGAGTCATACGGCAGTTTCTTGTACAGCGAGGGGTTTACCGACATGATGCCGTCAGTGGTCAGCATGAAGGTGTAGCCATCCGGCTTCTGCTGGCGCACATAGTTGGTGGCAATGATGCCTGCCGCGCCCGGCTTGTTTTCCACGATGACCGACTGCTTCAACTGCCCCGAGACCGATTCCCCCACCAGGCGGGCCAGCGTATCGGTGCTTGCGCCCGGCGAGTACGGAACAATCAGCTTGAACGGCTGGTCGGGGTACGAGCCTGCCCAGCTGGCCGGGTGGCAGCCGATGGCCATGAGCGCCAGCACTGCCCTGGCGATGAAAGTACGCATTGTCGTCTCCATGTGTCGATTATTGGGATGCGTTAATTGTACTTATATATTGTCCTACAATCAATCGAGGAATAGCTATGGTCCCACCTGTTCGGCGATCGCGGACTAGGCGATCTCCTGTTATCCTTGCCCGGTCAGATTCCCGGCTTCGCCCTCATGCCCACCTCTCGCGCTCTTTCGACAGCACCGCGCGGAACGACTGTCGAACTCTTGTTCACACAACTAAAAAAATCCATCGAAAATGGGGCACTTGCGCCCGGCCAGCGCCTGATCGAAGCCGACTTGATCAAAGACTACGGCGTAAGCCGGGGCCCTTTGCGCGAGGCCTTCAGAAGGCTCAGCGCCGAAGGCATCATCGACTTCGTGCCGAACAAGGGCGCTGTCGTCAAGAAGTTCTCGCGCAAGGAAATCATCGACATTTTCGTCATCCGCCAGGCCATCGAAGGCCTGGCCACGCGCTTGGCCACAGAACGGCTGGCCCTGGCCGCACGCAAAGAAGAAAGACGGCTGCTCGAACAGATCCAGAACCACGAGTTCGGGGACGCCAGCTTTGCGCAAGAGAACAGCGCCTTCCACAACACGATCCTCACGCTGTGCGACAACCCGCAGTTGCAGAACCTGATCAAGCAGATGCGGCTGCCCTTCCTGCGCTACCAGATCCGCGGCTCGCTGGACCGCCACTACATCGACAATTCCCGCACCGAACACGCCCGCATTGCCGCCGCCATGCTGGCCAATGACGCCAAGCTGGCCGAACGGCTGATGCAAAAGCACCTGGGCAAGGCGGCCGAACGGCTGATGACGCTGCCGGACATCTTCCCTGACTAATGCGGGGAATCGTCCCGCACGGCCGCTCCCGCGGCCGGTGTCATTGCGCGGTCCAATACTTGTCCAGCAGCGTGTCCAGCCGCCGACTTTCGTCGCGCACTTCCTGCGTGAACGCTTCCGGCGTGCTGAATACCGGTTCCCCGCCGTCGCTCTTGATCCGCTCGACCAATTCGCGGTCCTGCGATGCATGCCTGATGCCCGCGACGATGCCATCGAAAGCATCCTGCGGCGTATTCTTGCTGACCAGCAAGCCATACCAAGTCTCGCCATGCACGTCGTAGCCCGACTCCAGCAGCGTCGGGACATCCGGCACCTGGCCTGAACGCTGGTCCGAACCGACGGCCA
>DASPIV010000688.1:0-7134 GCA_035628955.1 Bordetella sp. | reverse complement strand
TGGGCGTGCCGGTCTTGACCAGGTGCGATTCGGGCCCGTAGGCGCGCACCGCCTGGCCGATCTTCATCTCGGTCAGTTTGCGTATCACGCGCGGGCCGGCCACCAGGCCGATCAGCAAAGCCGTGGCGCAGGCCAGCACTGCCCGCATAGTGATGTATTCCAGCACGCCGATCGCGCGCACGTCATCGGACAGCCAGCGGGCGATTTCAAGCAGCATGCGGATCTCCCTGGCGCTCGGCCGTGGTCTTGTTATTGTTGATCGCCAGCGCCTTCACTACCCGCTCCATGCGCATGAAGCGCGAACCTTTTATCAATATGCTGGCCGGCCGCGTCTTGCGCAGCGCCGCCACGATTTCATCCACCGACCCGCAAGCCAGCGCGCCTGCGCCGAACGCGGCTGCCGTATCGCGGCTGGCATCGCCCAGGGTGTACAGCGCATCGATGCCATGCTGGCGGGCGTAATCTCCTACCTCGCGATGCATCGCCGGCCCGTTATTACCGACCTCGCCCATGTCGCCCAGCACGAGTGCGCGCGGCGCAGGCAGTTGCGCCAGCACGTCCACCGCCACGCGCACCGAGTCCGGGTTGGCGTTGTAAGTGTCGTCGATCAATATCGTGCCGTCGTCCAGGGCCTTGCGCTGCATCCGCCCGGCCACCGCGCTGAAAGCGGCCAATGCCCGCACGCAGTTTGGCAGCGGCGCGCCGGCGGCCAGCGCCGCGGCAATGGCCGCCAGCGCATTGCGCAGGTTGTGCAGGCCCGGTACCGGCAACACCAGCTCGGCGCTGCCGGCCGGCGTCACCACCTGGCAGCGCGTATCCTGCGGCGTGGCCTCGATATGCTCGGCATAGATATCCAGCCCGGGCTGCAAACCGAATCGCAGCACGCGGCGGGCGCCGGCCTGGGTTTCCCAGATCGCGCAATGCGGGTCGTCGCCAGGAAACACCGCCACGCCATCCTGTGGCAGGGCTTCAATGGTGGCGCCATTCTCTTGCGCCACTGCCTCTACCGAATGCATGAACTCCTGATGCTCGCGCTGCGCATTGGTAATCAGGGCCACGGATGGAGCCGCCCAGGCCGCCAGTACCGCGATTTCGCCCGGATGATTCATGCCCAGCTCGAACACGGCGGCGCGGTGCTGCGCACGCAGGCGCAGCAGCGTCAGCGGCACGCCGATGTCATTGTTGAAGTTGCCAGCCGTGGCCAACCGGCCTGCCTCGCCCTGCCAATCGGCCAGGATCGCGGCGATCATTTCTTTGGTGGTGGTCTTGCCGTTGCTGCCCGCCACGCCGATGACGGGCAGTGCAAACCTGGCACGCCACGCCGCGCCTATGCGCTGCAGCGCCTGGTGGGTATTGCCCAGCACGAGTTGCGGCGGCGACGCACCTTCTACAGGATGCGCCACGACCACGGCGCACGCCCCTGCCGCCTCGGCTTGCGGCAGATAATCATGGCCGTCGAACTGCTCGCCGGCCAGCGCCAGGAAGACTTCGTTGGCGCCGATGCGGCGCGTATCGGTGGACAGCCCGTCGGCATGCGGCAGCAGCAACGCCAGGCGCGCCCACTCGCGGTCATCGAACGGCAGCTTGACCCCGCTAATCTCCTGGTAGGTTTCATGGCCCTTGCCGGCCAGCAGCACGACGTCGTCCGGATCGGCCGCCCAGATCGTCTGCATGATGGCGCGTGCGCGATCGGATTCGACATACAGGCGTGCTCCGCGCGGAATGCCCGGTAGTATCTGCGCGATGATGGCGGCCGGATCTTCGCCGCGCGGGTTATCGCTGGACACAGTGACTTTGTCGGCCAGATCGGCGGCAATACGGCCCATTTCCGGCCGCTTGCCCGCATCGCGCTCTCCGCCGCAGCCGAACAGGCATACCAGGCGTCCGCCGCGCGCATCGGCCACCGGCCGCAGCGCCATCAAGGCGCGCGTCAGCGAGTCCGGCGTATGGGAATAATCCACCACCACCAATGGGCCACGGCCCGCCGCCGTCAGGGCGCGCAGCGGCAACGGCGCAACCACCTGCAGGCGGCCATCGACCGGCCGGGTGGCCGCCAGCGCACGGGCGACCTGGGCCAAGGGCCAACCCAGCTTGTACAGCACGCCCGCCACCAGCAACAGGTTGGAGACGTTGTGGCGCCCCAGCAGCGAGGTCACGATCTGCGCCTCGCCATCCGGCGACGTCAGGGTGAATACCTGGCCATGCGCGGTGACCTGCAAGTCGCGCGCCTGGAAGGCCGCGGGAATGTCTTGCTGGGTATAGCTCAATACCAGCCCGCGCGGCAATGCGCGCAACAAGCGCTCGCCGGCCGCGTCGTCGGCATTGATGACGGCCGCCACCAGCCCGGGCCACCGGAACAAACCAGCCTTGGCTTGCTCGTAGCGTTCCATCGAACCGTGGTAGTCGAGATGGTCGCGCGTCAGGTTGGTGAAACCAGCTACGCCTATGCGTACGCCGTCCAGTCGACCCTGCTCCACCCCGATCGATGAGGCCTCCAGGGCAACTGCCTGGGCACCGGCGGCGCGCATGGCAGCCAGAATGCGGTGCATGCTCAGCACGTCGGGCGTGGTCAGGTTGCCGCCCAGCGAGCTGCCATCGGGCAATAGCGCGCCCAGCGTGCCGATGCTGCCGCACGGCTTGCCTGCGTCGGTCAGTGCCTGTGCCACCCATTGAACGCATGAAGTCTTGCCATTGGTGCCGGTAATGGCCACGACACTCAAGGCGGCCGAAGGCTGCCCGTACCAGTCGTCAGCCAGTTCGCCCAGCAGGGCGCGCAAGCCGGGCACCGCATGCACGCGCGCATCGGCGCCCATGCCGGCCGGCACCGGATCCTGGCACAGCACGGCTGCAGCGCCGCGGGCGAACGCCTGGCTGATATAGGAGCGGCCATCGGCGGAACCACCCGGGCAGGCCACGAACACATCGCCGGCAGCCACATCACGGGAATCCAGGCGCAGTTGCGCGCCTGCCGCGACGCGCGCGCGCAGCCAAACCAGGGCTTCGACAGCCGCGGGGGCCAAAGTATGGGATGTGCTCATCGCGCGGGCTCCTGCACACCGGCCACGATGGTCGATTCGAAGGGCGCATCGGGCTGCACGCCCATCATGCGCAAGCTGCCGCCCACGATGGTCGAGAACAGCGGCGCCGCGATGGCACCGCCGTAGTAACCGCCAACCTTGGGCTCGTCGATCGTCACGGCCACCACGATGCGCGGGTCGGACGCCGGAGCGAACCCGACGAACGAACTGCGATAGCGTTGCATGCTGTACTTGCCATCGATGATCTTGCGTGCCGTGCCGCTCTTGCCGGCCACCCGGTAGCCTTGTACTTGCGCCGCCTTGGCGCCGTCGGGGCCCGCAGCGGCCTCGAGCATGGTGCGCACCAACTGGGCCACCTTGGGGTTGTAGACCTTGACGCTGGTCGGATCGCTGTCGCGCTTGATCAGGGTGGGCGACACCATGTCGCCGTCGCGTGCGAACACGGTATAAGCGCGCGCCACTTGCAACAGCGAAACGGACAGGCCGTAGCCATAGGCCATGGTTGCTTTCTCGATCAGGCGCCAGCGGTCCCAGGGACGCAGGCGTCCCGGCGCCGCGCCGGGAAAGCCCAGCTGCGGCGCGCGGCCAAAACCCAGTTCGGTGAAGCGTTCCCACATTTCGCGCGACTCGAGTTTTTCCGAGATCAGCGTCATGCCGATGTTGCTGGAACGGCGCAGCACGCCGCCCACCGTCAGCGTACCGTTGCGGCTGACGTCATGAATAGTGCTGCCCTGATAGCGGAAGGCGCCATTGCCGGTCTCGAACTGCGTGTTCATGTTGATACGGCCCAGGTCCAGCGCCAGCGCCGCGGTGAAGGGCTTCATGATCGAGCCAGGTTCGAACGTATCGGTAATGGCCCGGTTACGCAGATTGGGCGCGTGGAAGGTCTCGCGGCGATTCGGGTCGAAGGTGGGCAGGCTTGCCAGCGCCAGGATTTCGCCGGTGCGCACATCCATGATGATGGCGCTGGCCGCGCCGGCCTGGTGGCGCTGCATCGCTTCGTTCAGCTCGCGGTACACCAGATACTGCAACCGGGTATCGATCGACAAGTTCAGGTCGCGGCCGTTGACCGGCAAGGTCACGGCCTGGACATCCTCGATGACCCGGCCCAGCCGGTCCTTGATTACGCGGCGGCTGCCGGGGGTGCCTGACAGCAGGTCGTCGAAGGCCAGCTCGACACCTTCCTGGCCCTTGTCTTCGACACTGGTGAAACCCACCAAGTGCGCGGTCACTTCGCCGTCGGGATAATAGCGCCGGGTCTCGGGCTGCTGGTGAATACCGGGTACGTCCAGCTTCTTGATCTGGTCGGCCACTTCCATGGGCACCTGGCGTTTCAGGTACACGAAGTTGCGGTCCTCGTCGGCCAGCCGGCCGCGCAGGTCCGCCACCGAGGTATCCAGCAGCTTGGCCAGATCAGTCAGTTGCGCGCCGGTGGCCGGCTTGACGTCTTCGGGAATGGCCCAGATGGCGCGCGCCGGCACGCTGGATGCCAGCACCACGCCATTGCGGTCCAGGATCTTGCCGCGGGTGGCCGCCAGCGTCAGCGTGCGCTCGTAACGGCGCTCGCCCTGCTGCTGCAGGAATTCGGTCGACAGCCCCTGCAGATACAAGGCGCGGCCGGCCAACACGATAAAGCCGCCGAACAGCATCACCAGCACCAGGCGAGCCCGCCACGTGGGCAGTTGCCCGCGCAGGACGGGGTTGTCGAAGAACGGCACGCGCTTCATTGCGCGCCTCCGGCGGTGGGCACAGGCGGCTGGTTCAGATACAGCGTGCGATCAGGCACGATGGGGATCATCTTCAGGTCCTGGCGTGCCGCGTGATCGACGCGCGCGTTGCGCGCCAGCTCGGCGCGTTCGAGCTGCAAACGGCGCCAATCGGTATCCAGCGTGCGAGCCTGGGCGTTGCTGCGATCCAGTTCAATGAACAATTGGCGTGACTGATAGCGGCTGGTCACCAGCGAAATTGCCGACAACATCAGCAAGGCAGCCAGGAACAGGCTCACGCGTCCCATCAGTGCGGCCTCCGCTTGGCGCCGCGCCGCACGGGCGCAGCTTCGCCCGGCACCCGCATCGCCGGCACGAATCCTGCCGCACTATCGGTATCCAGCGGCGTTGTGGTGCGTTCGGCCACCCTCAGCACCGCTGACCGGGCCCGCGCATTGCGGGCGATCTCGTCATCGCCAGCCAGCACGCGCCCCAGGGAACGCACCAGCGGCTGCGGCAACTCGCTTTCGCGCAGGGGCAGGCGCGCATGCGCGGCAGCCGGCCTGGCCGCCGCCGCGATGCACTGCTTGACCATGCGGTCTTCAAGCGAATGAAAGCTGATCACTGCCAACCTCCCCCCCGGGGCCAGCAGCTCTAAAGCTGACGCGAGGGCGCGCGCGAGCTCTTCGAGCTCCCGATTGATGTAAATCCGTAGAGCTTGAAAGGTGCGTGTGGCCGGATGCTGCCCCTTTTCGCGCGTGCGGACGGCGCTGGCGACGCACTCGGCAAGCTCGAGCGTGGTGCGCAGCGGCCGTGTTGCGCGGCGAGCAGCAATCGCCTTTGCAACCTGAAAAGCAAACCGTTCTTCGCCATAATCCGCTATGACCTCCCGCATCTCATCCACACTGGCTTGCGCCAGCCAATCCGCCACCGTGGGGCCGCGGGTCGTATCCATTCGCATGTCGAGCGGGCCTTCTCGCATAAAAGAAAAGCCTCGCTCGGCATCATCCAGCTGGGGGGAAGACACCCCCAGGTCCAGCATCACGCCATCGATTCCGGCAATGCCACGTACCGCCAACTCATCGCGCATGGTGGCAAAGCCCCCATGCACCACTATCACTCGGGCATCGCGTGCGGCCAGTTCGTCAGCCACCGCAATTGCCTGGGGGTCTTTGTCGAACACCACTAGCCGCGCCTCGCTCCCCAGCCGCCCCAACAATTCGCGACTGTGACCGCCACGCCCGAAAGTACCGTCGACGAACACCCCTCGCTGCACCCGCGCCTCGGCCTGCGCGTCATCCTGCCCGGCCGACCGTGCCGCGCCCTTGCCGCCGAAACCGGCCAGCAGCAACGCATCCACCGTCGGCTCCAGCAGCACGGGCCGATGTTCGAATTCCATACTCGGTTTCAGAACGAAAACTGGTTCAACACGTCCGGCATTCCCTGTGCCAAGTCTTCCGCCTCGCGGCGGGCCAGGGAAGCGGCATCCCAGAGCTCGAAGTGCGCGCCCATACCGAGCAGCATCACGTCGCGCGTCATACCGGAAGCGTTGCGCAGTTCAGGCGCGATGAGCACACGGCCAGAGCCGTCGAGTTCGACGTCCTGGGCGTTGCCCAGCAGCAACCGCTGGAGCGCACGCGCCGACATGGGAAAAGCGGCGATCTGTTCGCGCTTCTTTTCCCATTCTTGCCGCGGGTACACCAACAGGCAGCCGTCAGGGTGGCGGGTCAGGGTCAGCCGGCCTTCGGCCTGCGCCGTCAGCGCGTCACGATGCCGGGTCGGAATCGAGATCCGTCCCTTGGCATCGAGCGTCAGCGCGCTGCTTCCCTGAAACACCACATTCACCCCACTTAATTGCACAAATTCCTACTTTTTCCCACTCTACGGTAATGGACATACGGGGTCAAGCGCGTGGTTGCAATTTTTTCAATCACAACAAGGACTTAGAGCATTTCCCGCAATCCGAAAAACAAAAACCCCCTGATAAATCAGGGGGTTGCGGTAACAACTAAAAGTCCTTCTTCAGAAGTAGCCCGTTCTAGGCACCCTTTCATTGTTTTACGTTCGGTCTTGCCGTGGCAAGGCCAGCCATAAGGCCCGGATTCAATTGCAAGACAGGTCTATAGGCCGGATTCTGTACGCCGGGTCGCCCCGGCGGGCAATCATTCCTCTGCGCGGGCCATTGCTGGACCGCTGTAGCCACCTACCCGCATGCTCGGGCGAGCCGCCCTTTGGGCCCGAAAGCCGCACGCATGCCTATTTGGTGTTGCTCCGGGTAGAGGTTGCCGCGTTTCACCCTGCGATGCCGCCGCCCGTTACCGGACCGCGCGGCACGGAGATGGCCGTGCCGGTGCGCGCTTGGCGCGCCCGCTTCGCAGACTCGTCTCTGT
>DASPIV010000687.1:0-5245 GCA_035628955.1 Bordetella sp. | reverse complement strand
CTACCTGGTGCGCAAGATCGCCGCGCGCATCCGCGGCACGGTCGAACCGCAGGCCCCCTACGAGTACCGCGACCATGGCTCGCTGGTGTCGCTGGGGCAGGATGCGGGCGTGGGCAGCCTGATGGGCAAGCTGGCAGGCCGCGGCCTGTTCGTGAGCGGTACACTGGCACGCCTGATGTACATGAGCCTGCACCTGATGCACCACCATGCCGTGCTGGGTACGTGGCGCACCGCCACCCTGGCCCTGGCGCGCCTGCTGATGCGCCGCACACATCCACGCGTGAAACTGCACTGATCCCATGACATTCATCCAACAACTCGAACAGGCCTGGGCCACCGGCAACACGCTGCTGCAAGTGGGCCTGGACCCCGACCCGCAGCGCTTTCCACGCGAACTCGACGGCAAGCCCGACGCCATCTTCCAGTTCTGCCGCGACATCGTCGATGCCACGGCGCCCTATGCCTGTAGCTTCAAGCCGCAAATAGCGTATTTCGCGGCGCACCGCGCCGAAGACCAGCTTGAAGCCCTGTGCGCGCATATCCGTACGGCGCACCCAGACCTGCCCATCGTGCTGGACGCCAAGCGCGGCGATATCGGCAGTACCGCCGAACACTACGCGCGCGAAGCCTACGAGCGCTATGGCGCGCACGCCATGACGGTGAACCCGTACATGGGGCTGGATTCGGTGGAACCGTACCTGGGCTGGAAAGACCGCGGCGTGATCGTGCTGTGCCGCACCTCGAATCCAGGCGGATCCGACCTGCAGTTCCTGAAACTGGACAATGGCGAACCGCTGTACCTGCATCTGGCCGGCCTGGTGGCCGACAAATGGAACACCGACGGGCAATGCGGCCTGGTGGTCGGGGCAACCTTCCCGAACGAACTGGCCGCCGTGCGACAGCGGATCGGTCCGGCCATGCCGCTGCTGGTGCCTGGCATCGGCGCGCAGGGCGGCGATATCACCGCCACGGTGAATGCCGGGCGCAACACGGGCGGCACCGGCATGATGATCAATTCTTCGCGCGCCATCTTGTACGCCAGCGGAGCCGACGACTGGCGACAGGCAGCCGCCGACGCCGCACGCGACCTGCGCGACGCGATCAACGCCGTACGCTGAGCGCAGCGCTTTGCGGGGGCCTGGCAAGGTCAGATAGTGCAGGTGTCAGGCACCCTGCGGGAGCCTGACACCTGGCAAAGATCCCGGCCGCTCTCGATCCGGCTACGGCCGGCTGCGGTTGACGGGCTCGCCGATCAGTTCCAGCAGGCCGCGCAGTGCATACACTACCGCCCCCTGCCGCACCTGGGTCCGGTCGCCGGCGAATACTTGCGTGTCGGCCCGCGAGGTAATGCCGTCGGCCCCGCGAATGGCGAAACCGAAACACACCATGCCCACCGGCTTGCCCGGCGTGGCACCGCCCGGGCCGGCGATGCCGGTGGTGGACGCGGCAATGTGCACGTCGGGGCTGGCCAGCAATACGCCATTGGCCATTTCCAGGGCGGTTTCTTCACTGACGGCGCCGAAGCGATCCAACGTGTCGGCCGACACATCCAGTTCGGCCACTTTGGCCGCATTGCTGTAGGTGACAAAGCCGCGCTCGAACCAGTTGCTGGAACCCGCCACCGCGGTGGCGGCGCCCGCCAGCAGGCCACCGGTGCAGGACTCGGCGGTACCCATCACCAGGCCGCGGCGCTGCAGGGCGGCCCCCAGGCGTTCGGCCAGGCCCAGGGCCTGGGCCTGCGATAGCGAAGCCGGCGCCAGGCCGGGCACGGGCTTGTGCGGCGTATTCATGCGAAGACTCCCAGACGCACGATGATGGCCATGATCAGCAAGGTGTATGCCGCGGCCACGATGTCGTCCCACATTACCCCGAAACCGCCCTTGACCTTGGCATCGAAGTACCTGATAGGCGGCGGCTTGGCAATGTCGAACAGGCGGAACAGGCCGAAAGCCACCAACTGCGCCATGAATGTGGCCGGGGTAAGCCACAGCACCAGCCAGAACGCGACCATCTCGTCCCAGACGATACCGACATGGTCTTCGACCTGCAATTCGCGGGCTACCCGGTGGCAGGCCCAACAGCCATAAGCGAAAGCCAGGGCCAGGAAGATCGACAGCGCCAGGTCGGACGCGGCCGGGGCCGCGGCGGCCCAGATCAGCCAGGCCAGCAAGGTGCCCCAGGTGCCCGAGGCCGGGCGCAGCAGCCCGCTGCCAAAGCCGAAGGCGATCAGGCGGCCGGGGTCGCGCGCCACCCAGCGCGGCGGCGGATAAGCCACACGAACGCGATCGCGCATGGAAGTGGACGAGGAATCGCTGGAAGATGGCATGGGTCAGGAGACGGGAAAATGGTCGAAACCGCGAGGCAGCCCGGCCATGGGCTGGCCGTCGGCCCCCATGACCACGATACCGGGGCGCGGATCGATAAGGCCGATGGCCGTGACGGCCACGCCGGCGCGCGCCGCGGCATCCAGCACGCGGCCGCGGTCGTCGGGCGCCGCGGTAAAGCACAGTTCGTAGGCATCGCCGCCGCCCAGCACGGCCTGCGCCATGGCGGCGGGCGGCAGGCCCCGGACGGCGGATGCCACCGGCATGGCGGCGTAGTGCAGGCACGCGCCCACGCCGCTGGCGGCCAGCACATGGCCCAGGTCCTGCAACAGACCATCGGATACGTCGATGGCCGCATGCGCCACGCCGCCCAATGCCTGCCCCAGCGCCACCCGGGGCTGCGGCCATTCCAGCGCGCGGCGCGCCTCGGCCAGCCTGGCGGCATCGGCGGGCCACTGGCCGTCGAGCAGCCGGTAGGCCACGTCGGCCGCACCCAGCGTGCCCGATACCCAGATCTGGTCGCCCGCGCGCGCGGCGTCGCGCCGCAATGCGTGGCCGGGTGCCACCGCGCCGAACACCGTGACGCTGATGGCCAGGTCGTGCGGGCTGCGCGTGGTGTCGCCGCCCATCAATGGGCAGCCATGCGCATCGGCCAGGTCGTGGAAGCCGCGTGCGAACGCCGCCAGCCAGGCTTCGTCGGCCTGCGGCAGCGCCAGGCCCAGGACGCAGCCTATGGGCCGCGCGCCCATGGCGGCCAGGTCAGACAGGTTGACGGCCAGCGACTTGTGGCCCAGCGCCTGGGGATCGACGTCGGGAAAAAAATGCCGCCCCTCGACAAGCAGGTCGGTACTGGTGGCGATCTGCATGCCGGGCGGAACCGGGAACAGCGCGCAGTCGTCGCCGACCCCCAGCATGCCGGCCGGCGCCGGCCGCGTGAAATAACGCGCGATCAGGTCGAATTCAGACGCCAAGATGATCTCCAGGCCGGCACCGCGACGGCGCCGGCCGGCCTTAGCGGCGCTGCGACGCGGCGGCCCGCACCTCGGCCGAGCGCACATCGGCGGCCAGCTTGTCGAGTACGCCGTTGACGAACTTGAAGCCGTCGGTACCGCCGAACGACTTGGCCAGTTCGACCGCTTCGTTGATGGCGACCTTGTAGGGCACTTCAAGGTGATGAACGAGTTCGTAGCTGCCGATCAGCAAAATGCCGTGCTCGACTGGCGACAGCTCGTTCAGCGGGCGGTCGATGTAGGGCGTGAAGCGCTCGCGCAGGCCGGCAGCTTCGCGCAGCACGCCATGCAGCAGCGTCTTGAACCATTGCGCGTCGGCCTCGGAGAAGTCGTCGGCGTCGCGCAGGTGCGCGTCGATCTCGCCGGCATCTTGCGTGCCCTCGCCGCCGCGCAGCAGCCAGGCATACACCCCCTGCAGCGCGAACTCGCGGGCGCGGCGGCGCGCGCTGCGGGCGCTGGCGCGCGCCTGCGCCGCGCTATCAGCGGCGGTCGGTTTGTTCGTCGTCAAAATCTTCGTCCTCGTCTTCGTCGTCGTCTTCTTCGGGTTCCAGCGCCGCCACCAGGTTGGCCATTTCGACCGCCACCTTGGCGCAATCGCTACCCTTGCCCGCGGCGCGGGCCTGCGCCTGTTCGTCGGTATCGACGGTCAGGACGCCGTTGGCGACAGGAATGCCGGTTTCCAGCGAAATGCGGGAAATGGCCCGGGCCATTTCGTTGCTGACCACCTCGAAATGATAGGTTTCGCCGCGGATGACGGCGCCCAGGGCGATCAGGGCGTCGAATTCGAACGTTTCGGCCATGTGGGACAGCGTCACGCCCATTTCAAGCGCGCCCGGCACGGTAACCACCATGACGTCGCGCTCGTCCACGCCCAGTTCGCCCAGTTGCTGCAGGCAGGCATCGAGTTCGGCCTGGCCGATCTCTTCGTTGAAGCGGGCGCGCACGATACCGATGTGCAGCCCTTCGCCATTCAGGTCGGGGGTAAGAATGTAAGGATTCATGTGTCGGCCTTGGAGAGGGTGGCGGAGGTGGAGGGGTCGCAATCGTAACCTGTAATGGTCAGCGAGAAGCCCGCCATGCTGGGCATCTTGCGCGGACGGGCCAAGAGGCGCATCTGGCCGACACTGAGGTCGCGCAGGATTTGCGCGCCAATGCCGTAAGTGCGCAGCCCGTAGCGGTCGCCGTCGTGGGCGGCCTGCTGCGGGTCGGTGCCGGCCCAGCCGGCGACCTGCTGGAACAGGTGTTCGGTGGACGACTGGCAGTTCATCAGCACCACCACCCCGGCCGGAGCCTGGGCGATGGCCTGCAGCGCGCGCCCCACGCCCCAGCTATGGGCGGTGGCGCCGGTATCGAGCGCGTCCAGGATCGAGGCGGGTTCGTGCACGCGCACCAGGGTTTCGCGCTGCGGATCGATGGCGCCATGCACCAGCGCCAGGTGGGCCGAGCCATTGGCCGTGTCCTGGTAGGCCACCGCGCGGAACTCGCCCCAGGCGGTCTGCATGCTGCGTTCGCCCACGCGCTTGACCACGGATTCGTGTTCGCTGCGGTATTGGATCAGGTCGGCGATGGTACCGATCTTCAGGTTGTGTTGGCGCGCGAATTCGACCAGGTCGGGCAGGCGCGCCATGGTGCCGTCGGGGTTGAGAATTTCGCAGATGACGGCGGCCGGGGTCAGGCCGGCCATGGCGGTCAGGTCGCAGCCGGCTTCGGTATGGCCGGCGCGCACCAGCACGCCGCCGGGCACGGCCCGCACCGGGAAGATATGGCCGGGCTGGACCAGGTCGCTGGGCTTGGCGTCGCGCGCCACCGCTACCTGAATGGTACGGGCGCGGTCGGCCGCCGAAATGCCGGTTTCGACGCCCACGGCGGCCTCGATGGACTGGGTGAAATTGGTGCCATAGCGGGTACCGT
>DASPIV010000686.1:0-5766 GCA_035628955.1 Bordetella sp. | reverse complement strand
CACCGCCTTCGCCGTTACCACGGAAGGCGATGCCCACCAGAATTTCAAGCAGGTCCTGATCGACGCCGACCCCGCCCAACTCAAAGAATTCATCAGCGTGGCGGGCCTGCCGGCTCGTGCCGTGGCTACACCATGGCTGGTCCGCTACTTGCGCCAGGAAAAAAAGCTGCAAGACAACGCGCGCCCAGATCCTCGCCGCTGCACCCAGCGCATGGATTGCCTGACGCAATGCGGCCTACGTGATGGCTTGGCACGCTTCGGACAGTTCTGCATAGACTTGAAGCTGGCTGCCGCCGTGCGTGGTGAAGTCGACAAGGGCCTGTTCTTCCGCGGTGGCTCCAAACTACCCTTTGGTGAAGCCATACGGCCCGTACGCGAACTCATAGATTACCTGCTGCATGGCGTCATGCCGGCCATTCAACCTGAGCAGAAGCCCGACTCGCGGCTGGCATTCACCTAAGTCCCGGCCAGACGGCCGCCTGTCCCCGGGCGGCGCCTGGCGGCAAGATTGTCCACGGCTACATCGCGGCCTCAGCCATCTGCTTTGCCACGATGACCACGGCCTGCCAGGCGATCGCCCGTTCCGATTCGGTGCTTTCCTGGTGATAACGCTTGGTGACTCCAGGCTGGTTCAGCACCATATGGTGGGTTGCTTCAACACCTGCCTTGCCCAGGCACGCCTTTACACAGGCCAGTACGCAGCCATCCAGGGCCAGAATCGGCCGTCCGCTGCGGGCGCGCTTTACCAACATCGGTACTCCCCCGCCCACGCCACTGATACATGACATTTCCGCCATGTTCTCGTGGTCCAGCCTGACAGCCAGATAGTTGGCAAGTTGCGCGACGCTCGAACAACCCGAGCAAGAATAAACCAAGGGGAGAACAGGGCTAGGCATGGTTTACAGAGTCAGGCCGGCACGCCGCAGCCAGGCTGGGCGTTCGGTGGCATCAAGCCAATTCTTGACAACCAACCCAAGCTCGGTGTCGCCGGCAACACGCAGGCGCCGCTGGAAGAACAAGGTATCGGCATCGGATGTTCCGCGCATCAAGGCCACGAAATCGCCCAATGAGGCACCCAATTCCAGGTCGACTTCGGAAGCCCATAGCGGCCGGAAACAACCGTTTCGGCAAGTAAAGCAACTGCGCAGGCCCAGGTCCTCAATTTTGATGGCAAACCGCTTCCCCTCGATTTCCGTGGGCGGTTGCAGCCACTTCAGGTGGCGTGCGATTTCCAGGCCCAAGGCGAAATGCGCGGAGACCAAGGGCGCGGGCAGTATGCGGTCCAGTCGGGCGAGAACAGCGGCAAATCGATTCATGCAGGGGTTTCCAGATAGTCAATGCCGGCGCGTCCGTGCCAGTATCCATTGCAGCGTCCAATGCCCCCGGGCGGCGGCACCGGCTCGTGCGCTTGTCCTTGGCGTATCTGGTCCAGTGCAATAACGGCCTGCAAGGTGTTATGCGACTGCGGGCTGACGCGCAGCACATCAACCCCGATACTGACCAGGTCTTCGGCGTGTTCGAGCAGGTCCAGGCAGGCAGCCGATTGGGTTTGAATGCCATTGATGGCAAGGAAATCCTGGCCTTCGCGCGTACGCACATTCATGCCATCGGGATAATCGATGCAGCGGAACTCGCAGGCGTCCTTCTTCAGGCGAAAGTGGCGGGCAGTAAAACAGCGGGCCGAAAATGCCAAGGGCAAACGCCCCCACACCATGACCTCTGCCTGCAGGCCAGCCGGCCGCTCTTGCAGCAGGCATCGCAGCGTATCGCGGTCTATTTCGACCGAGGCTACAAACCGCATGGCGCCCTGCGATACCAGCCACGCCAGCGTATCGCTGTGATACGCGTTGATATGCGGGCCTGCAACAAAATGACGACCCTTGATGTGGCGCAAGGCACCGACCTCACCGGCCTCGATCATGAAATCGTCATGTTCGCACAGGCGCCGTAGCGCATGGGCATCGGCGCTGGTCTCGATAAGTGTCTGGCTGGACAGCACTACGGTCTTGCCGGCATCGCGCAAGGCGCGGGCCAGGTCGAGCCAGTCTGAGGCGCGTAGTTCGTGGCGACGGCTACAAACCGTTTCCCCCAGGTAGATGATGTCGACCGGACTGTCGATGACAGCTGCATAGAAATCGAGCACAGTGCGCCGAGGCCAGTAATACAGCAACGGGCCTAACGAAATTTGGTATGACATATGAGCTATTTCCAGGGGCGGTCGAAGGCGCCTTGGGTAACTTGAGATCCTTCGGCATGGCTTGCCAGTGCGCTCATCCAGTCCGGCTTCACGGAATAGCGCGCCGCATCGGCCTGCACGGCGTTCAGGGCTGCGCGCAGCGTGCCAACGACTTGGCTAACATAGGCTGCGCTACGCTGGCGTCCCTCGACTTTTACGGCTGAAACTCCCATGGCGTAGAGGGCGGGCAGCAAGCCCAGCGCATTGAGGCTGGCGGGCTCTTCGATTGCATAATCGTCCTTGCCTTCGACCTCGAATCGGCCTTTGCACAAGGTGGGATATGCGGCGGGCTCGCCTTCGGCATAGCGATCGATAAGAATTCCGTTCAGGCGGGCGTCCAGGCCGCTGTCGGTTTCATACCAGCGCACCGCATGCGCCGGCGAACATACCCCCTTGTTATTGGGGGAATCGCCGGTCGCGTACGATGACAACAGGCAGCGGCCCTCTGCCATGACGCACAGGCTGCCGAAGCCGAAGACCTCGATCTCGACCGTGGTCTGCGCACAGATCTTGCCAATCTCGGCCATGGTGAGCACCCGCGGCAGTACCACGCGGTTTATGCCGAATTGCTCGCGCATCAGTTCGATTGCGTCGACGTGCGTTGCCGAGCCTTGCACCGACATATGCAGGCGCAAGCCCGGGTAGCGATCGCGCGTATAAGCCATCAGGCCGGGATCAGCCATGATGACCGCATCGGCCTGTAGCGCATGGGCGGCATCCACGGCTGCACGCCATTCGGGGGTACGGCCTGCTTGCGGGAAGGTATTGATGGCGAACAGCACCTTGCGCCCCATGGCGTGCGCCAGATCGACACCGGTGCGGACATCGGATTCGGTGAAATTCAGGCCTGCGAAATTGCGAGCGTTGGTGGCATTTTTCAGGCCCAGGTAGACGGCGTCGGCGCCGGCATTGAGGGCAGCCTTCAGGGCCACTAGGCTGCCTGCGGGCGCCACCAGGTCGAGAGCAGAGGTACGCGTTTCCATGCGGCAGTGTAGGAGTCAGTCCTACACTTTCGCCTTGTCACAGATCAAGGCCTGCCGGCCGCCAGGCCCGGCGCCTGCCGGCTGACGGAAACCGCCGCCCGGCCTAGTATCCGCGCTCGCGCGCAACAACGCCTGTAAGCGGTTCGCCGCGCAGGAAGCGGCCGATCTTGTCAGCGACCTGTGCAATGGTCTCGCGCCGCAGGCTCAGGGCCGCCACATGAGGCGTTATGGTCACGCACGGATGGCTCCAGAATGGATGCCCGTTGGGCAAGGGCTCTTGGCGAAAAACATCCAGAGTGGCGCCACGCATATGGCCCGACTTCAGCAAGGCCAGGAGATCTTCTTCAACCAGATGTTCGCCACGGCCCATATTCACCAGATATGACTGCGGCAATAGCTGCTGCAGCGTATCGCGGCGCAAAATGTCGCGGGTTTCATCGGTGAGGGGCAAGGTGTTGACCAGCACGCGGGTACGCGCCAGAAACGCCGGCAGTTGCTCGATACCGGCAAAGCCCTGCACCCCGGCTGGCACCTTGCCACTGCGCGACCAGCCGGCTACGGGGTAATCCAGCGCCGCCAGCGTCTGCGCCACGCGCGTGCCCATTACTCCTGTTCCCAGCACCCCGATCGGCCATTGCGTACGATCGAGTTCTGGCAAAGCTTGCCATGTGCCCGCCCGCTGCTGCGCAGCATAGTCATCCATTTGGCGGCTGGCACGCACCACTGCCCAGACTGCGTACTCGGCCATTTGAACCGCCATGCCGGCATCTTCCAGCCGCACGATCGGCAGGTCGGGCGGCAGCGTAGGCAGCTTGAACAAGGCATCGACACCCGCACCCAGGTTGAAAACCGCGCGCAAGTCTCGCTCACGCTCGAAGAGCTCAGCCGGTGGCCCCCATACCACTGCAATATCCGCGGCCTGCGCGGGCAGATCGGGGTGCCACAGCACGACCTGGGTATCCGGCAGCGCCGCCTGGAGAGGGTCTATCCATTCATGCTGTGTGATTTCGTGGCTGGAGGCAAAGACGATCTTCATGGCGGGCAGATTCGGGTCGGATGATAGTGCAAGGCAGCGGCGCGGCCGGCTGGCCGCGCACGCCATGATCCGATGATGATATAACAGGCTGATGCGGCGGCTGCCCATCGCCGTCCTCTCCATCCAGGCCACGCTCATGACTTCTTTGAACGAAACTCAGTTGCGCGACGTGCAGTATCAGTTGCATCCCTACACCAATGCCATCGCGCACCAACGCACCGGCCCGATCGTGATCGATCGGGGCGAAGGCATCTATGTCTACGACGACCAGGGCCGCCAGTACCTGGAAGGCATGGCCGGCCTGTGGAGTGTGGCTGTAGGATTCGGCGAACAACGTCTGGTGGACGCCGCTGCGCGCCAGTTGCAGAAGCTGCCCTACTATCACACCTTCACGCATAAATCGCATGCTCCGGCGATCGAACTGGCTGAACGCCTGGTGGGCTACACCGGTGGCCGAATGGCCAAGGCGTTCTTCACCAACTCGGGATCGGAAGCCAACGACACGGTCATCAAGCTGGTCTGGTACTACAACAATGCCCTGGGCCGGCCCGACAAGAAGAAAATCATTGCCCGCCAGCGCGGCTACCATGGTGTCACAGTAGCCTCGGCCAGCCTGACCGGCCTGGCGGGCAACCATAAAGACTTCGACTTGCCGCTGCCCCGCATGCTGCACACGGCATGCCCCCATCACTATCGAAACGGCTTGCCCGGCGAATCAGAGGAAGACTATGCCACTCGCCTGGCCAGCGAGCTGGAAGCCCTGATCCTGCACGAGGGGCCGGAAACCATCGCGGCATTCATCGGCGAGCCGGTCATGGGCGCCGGCGGCGTCATCGTGCCGCCCCGCACCTATTGGCAAAAAGTGCAGGCAGTGTGCCGCAAGCATGACGTGCTGGTGATTGCCGACGAGGTCATTACCGGTTTCGGACGATTGGGCCAGCGTTTCGGTTCGGACGTGCTGGGCATCGATCCGGACATCATGGTGCTGTCCAAGCAGATTACGTCCTCATATCAACCGCTGGGCGCCGTGTTGCTCAACGCCAAGGTGGCCGATGCGGTTGCCGCCCACAGCGGGCGGCTGGGAACATTCGGGCATGGCTACACCGCCAGCGGCCACCCGGTGGCCACGGCCGTGGCGCTGGAAAACCTGAGTATCATCGACGAGCGCGGCCTGATCGAGCACGCCGCCGAAATGGGCCATTTGCTGCAGCAAGAACTGCGTTCCCTGGCAGGCCATCCGCTGGTGGGCGAAGTCCGCGGCCTGGGCCTGATCGCCGGCGTCGAGCTGGTGGCCGACAAAGAGAGCCGCCGCCCGTTCGACCCGCTGGGCAAGGCCGGGGCCTATGCCTACGAGCGGGCCCATGCGCATGGCCTGATCGTACGCGGCATCCAGGACACGGTGGCGTTCTGCCCGCCGTTGGTCATTCAAGCGGACCAGGTGCGCGACATGGTCCGGCGTTTTGGCACCACTTTGGACGATGTCGGCGCTTTCGTGGCAGCCTGAAACCTAG
>DASPIV010000685.1:0-3877 GCA_035628955.1 Bordetella sp. | reverse complement strand
CGCGCAGCGGAATATCCAGATGGGTGGCGATGGCGATCAGATTCGAGATGGACGCGCTGGCCTCGCCGCGTTCCAGCCGTGACAGGAAGCCGGCGGACAGCCCGGTTTCCTGGCTGAGTCCTTCCAAGGTGATGCGGTGTGTCTGCCGAGCCTTGCGGATACGCGCGCCCAGTTGGCGCGCCACGAATTCGATACGCTCGTTGACTTGTTTATTCATGGGTCCTGAGGTTCATGAAGGGCCGGCGTGCAGATATCCGGCTGCCCATTGTAGTGGCGCCGACCGGAAAGCAGGCCGGCACTCGGCCGGGCGCAAACAGCCATTGCGGAACAACGCAAACTGGATATAATTTGCCTTAGGTGCAAAAAAATTTGCATCTAGGGCAAATACGACGTCGGCTGGAACAGGCCGGCGCAACGGAGAGACACCATGAAAACTCACATTAGCACGCTTGGGCGCGCTGCATCGGCGTGCTGGGGCAGGGCAACCCCTTGGTTGTGGGCAATGCTGATTGCCCCTACCGCCGTCATGATGGCTCCGGCCGGCGCGTCGGGCATTTCAGGCGACACCGTGAAGATCGGCATCCTGAATGACCAGTCGGGCACCTATGCCGACCTTGCCGGACCCGGCTCGGTAGAGGCCGCCAGGATGGCCATCGAGGAAATGGGCGGCACGGTCGCCGGCAAGAAAATCGAACTGATTGCCGGAAATCACCAGAACCGGGCCGACATAGGCGCCGGTATTGCGCGGGGCTGGTTCGATCAGGAGGGGGTCGACGTCATCGCGGATTTTTCCAATTCATCGGTGGGCTTTGCCGTACAGGCCCTGGCCGGCGAGCGCGGCAAGGTGACCCTGATCGCCGCGGCGTCGCCGGGTTTCACCGGCAAGGCTTGCACGGCCACTTCGGCGCAATGGGTCTACAACAGCCATACCAATGGCTATGGCCTGGCCAAGGTCCTGACTGAACAGGGCTACAAAAGCTGGTTCTTGCTGACGGTGGACTACGCGTTCGGCCATGCCTTCGCATCGGATATCCGCCGGGCGGTGCAAGATGGCGGAGGCACGGTGGCGGGCGAAGTGCGGCATCCGCTCAATACGGCCGACATGAGTTCGTTCTTGTTGCAGGCACAGGCTTCCAAGGCATCGATCATTGCTCTGGCCAGCGCCGGCAGCGATATGACCACCGCCATCAAGCAGGCCGGCGAGTTCGGCATTACCCCCGGTCAGGCCCTGGCGGCGCCGGCGGTTTTCCTGACCGATATCCATGGTATGGGCTTGCAGGCCGCACAAGGCCTGCAGTTCGTCACGGCCTTCTATTGGAATCGCACACCCGAGACGCGCGCCTGGTCGCAGAAGTTCTTCGCGCGTCACGGCGCGATGCCGACCATGACGCAGGCGGGCGTGTACTCCGCTGTGCGGCATTACCTGCACGCCGTGCAGGCTGCCGGCACCGACGACGGTAAAACCGTCATGGCCAAGATGCGGGAAATGCCGGTGCGCGACATCTTCGCCGCCAATGGCCAGTTGCGCCCGGATGGCCAGATGGTGCACGACATGTACCTGGTGCGGGTCAAGTCGCCGCAGGCGTCGAAAGAGGCCTGGGATTACTACGACATTGTCCAGACCATTCCCGGTGAGCAGATTTTCAAACCGCTGTCGGACAGCGAGTGCCCCCTAGTCAAACATTGATGCCAGCCTGAGGAGATCACCATGACCGCGCCCCAAGACCTCAAGAAAGATCCGCCGCCGCGTATACGCCATATCGACGAGATGGACTGGGAAACCATCCGCTGGCCGGGCGAAACCGGAAAAATGCTGTTCCACCCGACGACCGAGGAACCCACGGCGCCCAACGCGGGACTGCTGCGCCTGGACCCCGGCTCGTATCACCCCTGGCATCGCCACGATTTCGCCCAGGTCTGGTACATACTGGAAGGCGACTTCACGATCGGGGGCAAGCACTGCGGCCCGGGCACCATGCTGTGTCACGGCGACCCGCATGCGGAAGAAGAATTGCGCACCGAGACGGGCGGCCTGATAGTCATCGTGCAGTACCCCGGCCCGAGCACCGGCGCCCGCCCGATCTACGACAAGCGGTTCAACATGAGCCAGCGTGTCGAAGTGGCGCGCGAGCGCACGGACGTGTAATGCCATGGCGCTGATCAACTACTTGACGCAAGTCCAGTTCGGCTATGGCGCCCTGGATATGCTGGCCCAAGAGTGCCTGCGGCTGGGTATCCGGTCGCCGCTGGTCGTGACCGATGCGGGTGTCAGGGCCGCCGGCTTGGTCGACCGTGTGCTGCGGCAACTGGACGACGCGGCTGGCGTGGCCGTCTACGATGCCACGCCGCCCAACCCCAACGAGGCGGCGCTGCGGGATGCGACCGCCCGCTATCGCGAAGGCGGGCACGATGGCGTGATAGCCGTGGGCGGGGGCTCGGCCATCGATCTGGGTAAGGGCGTGACGCTGTGCGGCACGCACGATGGCCCGCTGCGGATGTATGCGGCCATCGAAGGCGGGGCGGCGCGCATCACGGCTCGGGTCGCACCCTTGATCGCCATTCCCACCACCGCCGGTACTGGCAGCGAGGTAGGGCGGGGCGCGATTCTTATCCTGGATGACGGGCGCAAGGTAGGGGTGCTTTCGCCGCACCTGATTCCCAAGGCAGCCATCTGCGATCCTGAATTGACGCTGGGCCTGCCGGCCGGCATGACGGCCGCCACTGGCATGGATGCCATCGCGCACTGCATCGAGACCTTTCTGTCGCCGGCCTTCAACCCCCCGGCCGACGGCATTGCACTGGATGGCCTGCGGCGTGGCTGGACTTGCATCGAGCGGGCCACCGCCGACCCCGGTGACCGCGACGCGCGCCTGAACATGATGAGCGCGTCGATGCAGGGCGCGCTGGCATTCCAGAAAGGCCTGGGCTGCGTGCACAGCCTAAGCCATGCACTGGGCGGCATCAACCCGCGTTTGCATCATGGCACGCTCAACGCCATCTTCCTGCCGGCCGTCGTTGCGTTCAATAGCGCCGCCGAGTCGGTACAGGCCGACGCCAAACTTGCGCGGCTGGCGCAGGCCATGAGCCTGGCCGACGCCAGCGACGTGGTGCCGGCACTCAAGGCCATGTGCACGCGTCTGGGTTTGCCGGCCGGCCTGGCGCAATTGGGCGTCGGCGCGGACCTGTTTCCCCGTATCGTCGCGGGCGCCCTGGCCGACCACAGCCACAAGAGCAATCCGCGCGAGGCGTCGGCGCAAGACTATGAGGACCTGCTGCGCGACTCGATGTAAGCAGCGGCGGGGCAGGGATGCCTTTTTCCTGGGCTTTCCGAGCACCCGCCGTCAGCGCTCCAGCGCCGCTTCGATGGCCGCCAGGTCGGTTTGCAACTGGATGCGCATGGCCTTGAGCAGATGCCGGGCGTTTTCCGACAGCGGCATGCCTGGGCGGAAGACCAGCAGGCAAGTGAAGCTGACGTCGAACGCCAGGCGCTTGAGCTTCAGTCCGCGGGCGACGTAGTCCAGCGCCATGACGGGATGCACCATGCCCATCCCCACGCCATGCAAGGCGAATTCGCAAATCGAATTCGAGTAAGGCGTTTCCAGTATGGGGCGCAGCGCCTGGCCGCGTTCGGCCAGCGCAGCCTGCAGGCGCCGGCGGCTGGCGTCTTCGGGGTTGAGCGCAATAAAGGGATGCGCCGTCAGGTCTTCGAGTTCGATCAGCGGCTTGCGCGCCAACGGATGCCGCGCATGCATGACCACCACGCCCGGCACGCGCAGGAACTCGGAATGCTCCAGCCCCGCCACCGACAGCTCGTCGGCCATCAAGCCGAAATCCAGCTGGCCCGCCGACACTTGTTGCAGCACCTCGCGTGAGCTCA
>DASPIV010000684.1:0-4915 GCA_035628955.1 Bordetella sp. | reverse complement strand
CAGTGCCCTGGCGTTGTTCGTTCCGATTGCCGGTGAAGACAATTCCATGAATTTGTCATGCAATTCGAGGTCAGTCAATGGCTCCTCGGGGTCTCCTTTCCGGTTGGGTTGTACGTGTTCGAAGCAGCGTCCATCGGCCATCGTGATTTCGACGCGGGCAGAGCGCTGTCCCGGAAAGGCCCGGTCGATGTCGGGGTCGACCGCCACTGTTACGCGGCCCATCAGCGCCCGCATCTGGGGATCTTGCAGCCGCCGCGGATCATAGGCCGCCAGCCGGACACTGCCATGGATGAGCGCCGAGGCGACCACATACGGAAAACTGAAGCGTGCTTCGTTGGCGGTGGCGGGCGAATCATGGCAGGCAATGTCCAAGGCCGGCTGGTAGGTGGCGATGCGCACCGCAGCGATATCGGATGCAACCAACCCGTGGCGCTGACGCAGCGCCAGCGCGCCATCGATCGCCGCGAAGGTGTGGCCGCAACCGATATGGTTCTTGAATGTCAGGCGCTTGATATGGAAATCGCGCCCCAAGGTCGCCCCGATGTGAGTCCAGTCAGGGCCATCCGCCATGGCGCACCCCAACCCGGACTCTCCGTCGAGCACATCCAGAGAACCTGTAACACCTTGCTGTGCCAGTATTGCGGCCAGGACGCCGGCTTCTGC
This sequence comes from Bordetella sp., assembly GCA_035628955.1. GTDB lineage: Bacteria > Pseudomonadota > Gammaproteobacteria > Burkholderiales > Burkholderiaceae_B > Bordetella_A. Next base: position 4,252 of record DASPIV010000684.1, on the reverse strand, counting down.
GGCGCGCCCGGCATGCAGCGGCTTGGACATCGAATCCAGCCGGAACGCCTGTTGCAAGCCGGCCGCAAATGTGGCGGCGGTGGCCAAAGCATGGGCATAGGCCTTGCGATCAAGCCCCAATATGGCGGCCGCGGCGGCCGCCGCGCCGAAAGTTCCAACGGTGCCGGTATTGTGCCAATACCGGTAATGCGAGCGTCCCAGCACCATGCCGATGCGGGTCGATACTTCGTATCCGAGCACAACACCCCGTAGAAACGTCTGGCCATTCGCGCGCGTCTGCTGACCCGCGGCCAATGCCGCGGCGATAGTGGCCGCACCGGGGTGATACATCGCATCACGGAAGCTGTCGTCGATTTCCGCAGCATGCGCAGCCGCGCCGTTTATCAGTGCCGCAGCGCGGCTGGTAGACTGCCGTCCGCCCACCAGCCGAGCGTCGCCCCGGTCCAGGTCTTCGACCAACGTATTTTCCAGCATGGCCACGACAGGGCATGCCAGACCGGGAAATACCGCGGCATACCAGTCTATGACGGCGCGCTTGGCATAATGGACGACATCGGCCGAGAGATCCGTGTTGCGGAACGAGGCGGCATATTCCGCGAGTGTCTGCGTGGCGTACATAGGCTGCTCCGTGCGCTGCAAGATACACCGGCCGGTCATTCGCCGGCGAAAAGGGCAGGCATCTTCAGATCGGTCGAGATCCAGACGCTTTTGGCTTCCATGAATTCCTTGACCGAATCGATACCGCCCTCGCGGCCGATACCGCTCTGTTTAACGCCGCCAAACGGCGTGGCGTAGCTGCTGGATCGATAGTTATTGATCCACACCGTGCCGGCCTTCAGCCGCTCGGACATGAGCATCGCCCGGTGCAGGCCGGTCGTCCAAACACCCGCCGCCAGGCCGAACTTGATGTCATTGCCTATCCGGATGGCGTCTTCCTCGTCTTTGAATTTCAGTACGGAAAGCACGGGGCCAAACACCTCTTCCTGGGCAATGCGCATATCGTTGGTGACATCGACAAAAATCGTGGGTTCGATGAACTGGCCCGCGCCAAACTCCGGCCCGTTCAAGACCCGCCCGCCCGCCACGCAGCGAGCACCTTCCTGCTTGGCGATATCGATGTAATCGCGGATCTTGTCGAATTGCGGCTTGGTCGTGATCGGCCCGATCTCGTTCGCGGGATCGGCCGGATTGCCAATCTTCGCGGTTTTCGTGATTTGAACCAGACGCTCCACGAAGGCATCATGGATCGACTCCTGCAGCAACAAACGCGATCCTGCCACGCAAGTCTGCCCCGTAGCCGAAAAGATTCCGGCGATAACCCCGTTGACGGCCTGGTCCAGGTCGGCATCGTCAAAGACTATGTTGGGCGATTTTCCTCCCAGTTCCAACGAGACGCGCTTCAGGCCCTGCGCGGCGGCAGCGTAGATTCTGCGGCCGGCTTCGTCGCCGCCGGTAAACGCGATCCGCTGCACAGCAGGATGCCGGACCAAAGAATCGCCGATCTCGTCGCCGAATCCGGTAACGACGTTGAACACGCCCGGTGGAAAGCCTGCCTCCACGAACAGCCTGGCCAATTCGAACAGCGATGCGGACGTGTATTCAGAAGGCTTGCACACGATGGTGTTGCCGGCGCACAGCGCCGGCGCCATCTTCCAGGTGGTCAGCGGCAACGAGGAATTCCAGGGTGTGATGCTCAACACCACGCCCATCGGCTCGTAGCGAATAAAGTTGTATACCTTGGGCCTGTCGATAGGGACCACGGCCCCTTGTATCTTGTCCGCAAGGCCGCCGAAATAGTAGTAATACTTGGCCATGTACTTGATCTGGCCAAGCACATCCTTAGCCAGCTTGCCGTTGTCCCGGCTTTCGATCGCCGCGAGGTTTTCCGCGTCGCGTTCAATCAGCGTTCCCAGCTTATGCAGCAGCATCCCGCGTTCACTCGCGGAGATCCTGGACCATGGGCCTTCGAACGCATTCGCTGCAGCCATCACCGCCCGATCTGCGTCGGCGGCGTCAGCGCGGGGAATTTCCGCCCACGCCTCGCCGGAAAAAGGATCCAGGGATTCAAACCATACCTTGCTTTGCGGGTCCACCCATTCGTTATTAATGAAGAGCTGATAGCGTTTCATGAGCCTCTCGGATCCAGATTTCCAGCCCTTCATTTTCTGGCCTGGCACCGATTAGCTCAAACGACTTCTTGTGCTACGCTCCATGACTCTGACTCATGGAAGAATCAGACATCATGGAACATCCGAGTATTTCGCGCCTTCCGCCTCTTACGGCCCTGAGAGCATTCGAATCGGCCGCGCGAAATCGTAGCTTCACCAAAGCCGCGCAGGAATTGTTCCTGACACAGTCCGCGATCAGCCGGCATGTGCGCAATCTTGAAGAACTCTTCGGAATTCCGCTGTTCTACCGCAACCATCGTGCCGTTACGCTGACGCCTGACGGTGAGGCCTACATGCGCGATGTCGTGGATGCCTTCGCCAGAATTGATCTGGCCACGCGCCGACTCAGGTATTCCGGACGACAGAATATCCTGAACCTGCAAGCGTTTTCGACTTTCGCCATGTATTGGCTGATCCCCAGGCTGGGAAGATTCCAGGAAATCAACCCCGAGATCGAAGTCCGCCTGACGGCATCGATTGCGCCGCTGGATTTTGAACACAGCGACATTCATGCTTCGATACGCGCGGTGACGGGCCGCGTGGATGACAACATCCGCAGCGACAAGCTTTTCGATTACCGGCTGATAGCGGTGGCCGCGCCGTCGGTGGCGTCCGGGGTCTGGCCCCTGCGGACACCCGCCGACTTGAAGAACGCCACGCTGCTGCATTCCTTGGCGCGCCCGGAAGATTGGGGGGTGTGGCTGCACGCGGTTGGGGCGAATGACATTGCCCTGGAAGGGGGAATGAAGTTCGAGTCTTCCGCCATGGCCTATCGCGCCGCTGAACAGGGCCTGGGCGTCGCATTGGCACAGAGCTTCCTGATCGAGGAAGAGCTCGCCGCCGGCACGCTGCGGCAGATATTCCCGCACGAGGTCCCGTCCGAGCGCACCTACTATCTGATGAGTTCGCCCAGGCACTGCGGAGACCCCGCACTGGAGCTGTTCCGCAACTGGCTGCTGGACGAAATCGCCGCCGCGACGACCGCACTGGAAACAGACTAGTACCGACAAGGCTCAGGGCAAGGCCCCGGAAAGGCGGTGCTTCACATAATCGAAGCCTCGCCGATACGATCCTTCGTATAGGGCGGCCACGCCGCCATCCGGATCGGACGGCCCCATGAGCCTGCGCGCGTGCTCGATGCCCCATCCTCGCAAGTCCTGCATGGATCGCGTCGCCTCGTGGATGACTGCCCCGCCGCGCCAAACCCGAGCGGAAATCCTGGCGTTCTTGAGCCCGGTGGGTGCATCGCGGTCCATGTTCAGACGGATGTTCGGCAACAGGCGGGCGACATCCGGGCGGGGGATCCATGGGCCCGACGGCCCCGAAAAGGCGGCATAGGAAATATCGCCCGCACCTGCGATGGCGGCTACTGCCTGCGCGCTGTTGCGCGCCTGCCTCAAGTCCTTCGGCGCGCCACAGTCCAGATGGAGCACCCAAGGCATCGCGACGTCGATCTGGTCAATCGCCGGGCCGTCGACCTCTTCGAGGATGGCTACCAGCAGATTCAGGTAGATGTTGCACGGATAACGCTTGAATACCAAGGCATCGGCAGCTTTCGTGCCGCCGGCGGACAAGCGAGTGGCGTCCACATGATCAGCGCCGAACAACGTGGCCAGGCCCCGCTCGAAATCGCGCGAAGCATCCCAGCCCTGCGATGCGAGCAAAGCTGCTTCAAGCCCATGCAGTGCCCCCCAGCCGAAATGGGTCATGCCTATCATCGATGCGGCGCTGTTGGTCGCCAGCCCCGATGCGCGCGTAAGCGCGATGGCCAACGCATTGGTGCATGCCTGCGGCGGCAAACTCAGCATGCGCGCGGCACTTGCCGCCGCAGCCAGAGTACCGAAAACGCCGGGACTGTGAAATCCAATGCCGGGCCTGGCCCCCGTGACGGCACCGCGGAATCGCCATGCGACCTCGACGCCGGCCAGCACGGCGGAGCCTATCAGCGCGTCAGCGCCCTCATCCGATTCGCGCTTCGTATCCAGCAATGTATGCGCCACGCAGGCAGCCAAGGTAGCGGGCAGCACTGTATGCGAGGGGCCTGGATCCATGGGGTCAAGGTCCGATGCGCCGGCCAAGGTGCC
>DASPIV010000683.1:0-13587 GCA_035628955.1 Bordetella sp. | reverse complement strand
CGGCAGGTTGTCGATGCAGGTGTAGCCGGTATCTTCCAGCATGCGCAGCGCCACCGACTTGCCGGAGCCGGAGATTCCGGTGATAAGGACGACTCTTAGCATGGTTCCGATTGTTGCATGATTTTGCCGTCACATTGCGGGCGCGATGGCATCTGATATGGCCCTAAACTGCGCGACTGATCCTGTACCGGCCGGCGGCGGTGTCGTAACCTTGTGGCGCCAGCGGCCGTTTGCCCCTGTTTCGCCTGGTCTGCCGCCCTGTCCGCCCGCCTATCCGCCTGTTATCGCATACTGCAGCAATGTCAGCACTTTCTCTTTTCTACTCCATGCCGGGAGTACGGCGCCATCTTGCCGCGCTCGCCGCGGCAATCGCGGCGCTGGCGTGGCCGGCCGCGCCGGCAGCCGCCCAAAGCGCCGCCACCCTGCAGCCGGACACCATGCGGGCGCGAGTCGCGGCCTGTACCGCCTGCCATGGCGAGCAGGGCAAGGCAGGGGCCGACGGCTATTACCCGCGGCTGGCCGGCAAACCGCGCGATTATCTGTATCACCAGCTGCTGAATTTCCGCGATGGTTTGCGGCAGTATCGGCCCATGACGCACCTGCTGGCGGGCCTGCCCGACGACTATCTGCTGGAAATCGCCGCGTATTTCGCCGATCAGCATGTGCCGTATCCGCCGCCGGTGCGGGCGGCCGTATCGGCCGATATGCTCGAACAAGGCCGCATGCTGGCCGTGCAGGGCGATCGGGCCCGCGGGCTGCCCGCCTGCGTTGCTTGCCACGGTGCCGCACTGAGCGGCCTGGCACCCGCCATTCCGGGCCTGTTGGGCTTGCCGCGCGACTATATCGGCGCCCAGATCGGCGGCTGGAAAAACGGCCTGCGCCACGCGGCCGCGCCTGACTGCATGGGCGACATCGCCAACAAGCTCACGCCGCAAGACATCGGTGCCTTGTCGGCATGGCTGTCGTCGCGGCCGGTGGTCGAACCTTACGTGCCAGATCCCGCGGGATCGCTGAACTTGCCTGCCGAATGCGGCAGCCAGGCGCAACACTAAAGGGCCGGCATGAAACGCATCATCACATACTGTCTGTCGGCCATTTTGCTGGCGTGCGCGGCAGTCATCGCCACGCTGTACTGGATGGGCACGCGCGAAGCGGCCCCGGTCACTGTCCAGGCAGCCCCTGCCGAAACCGGCCGCATGGTGGAACAGGGGCGCTATCTGGCCCGGCTGGGCAATTGCATGGCCTGCCATACGGCACAGGGCGGGCAGGCCTATGCCGGCGGCACGGCAATTCCCACGCCGTTCGGCACGCTGTATGGCCCGAACATCACCCCCGATCGCCAGACCGGTATCGGCGACTGGGATGCCGATGATTTCTGGCGTGCCTTGCACGACGGCAAGTCGAAAGACGGCAGCTTGCTGTATCCGGCCTTTCCGTACACGGAATACACCCGCATTTCGCGCGCCGATTCGGATGCGCTGTTCGCCTACCTGCGCACGGTGGCACCCGTCAGCCAGCCCAGCCGGCCGCACGAACTGGCGTTCCCGTACAACCAGCGCAGCTTGCTGGCTTTCTGGCGTGCCCTGTATTTCCGGCCCGGCGTGCAGGAAGCCGACCTCGGCGAGTCCGTGCCATGGAACCGTGGCCGCTACCTGGTCGAAGGGCTGGGGCACTGCGCCGCCTGCCATGCGCCGCGCAACCGCCTGGGCGCCACCCGGGTGGCCGATGGCCTGGCCGGCGGCCTGATCGCCGGCCTGGACTGGTATGCGCCGCCGCTGGGCAACGAGCCCGGCACCGGACTCGGCAACTGGAGCGCGCAAGACATCGCCATGCTGCTGCAGACCGGCATGGCCCGGCATTCCACGGCCAGCGGGCCGATGGCCGAGGTGGTCCTGAGCAGTTCCCAATACCTGAGCGACGACGATGCGCTGGCCGTGGGAATGTACCTGAAGTCCTTGCCGCCCACGCCCGCCGCCGGGCCCGCACGGGGCCCCGAGCCGCAGGCCGCCCTGATGGACCTGGGGGGCAGGCTGTACCAGCAGCATTGCGCCCAGTGCCACCAAGACCAGGGGCAGGGCAGCGGCAGCGCCTGGCCCGCGCTGGCGGGCAACCCCACGGTGACGGCATCTTCGCCGGTCAACACCATACGCATGGTGCTCGACGGCGGATTCGCGCCGGCCACGGCGGCCAATCCACGGCCGCATGGCATGCCGCCGTTTGGGCCGATACTGGCCGACAACGACATTGCGGCACTGGTTTCCTATATTCGTTCGAGTTGGGGCAACCAGGCGGGCGGCGTCACGCCGTTCGAGGTCAAGCGCGTGCGCGATGCCTCCACGCTGAACTAGCGTCTAGGCCGGCGCCGCGGCGCGGCGCCGGCCAGCCAGGCCGCCCAGCTCGCGCATGGCGTCTTCCATGCGGTCGCCCCAGGGGTGCCCGTAGTTCAGGCGCAGGGCATGGCCGAACTGCTGGCTGGCCGAAAAAATCGGCCCGGGCGCCACGCTGATGCCACGGGCCAGCGCGCGACGATGCAAGGCCAGTGCGTCGGTGCCCGGCGGCATTTCCAGCCATACGAAGAACCCGCCTTGCGGGCGCGTGACACGCGTGCCGGCCGGGAAATAACGCGCCACGGCATCCAGCATGCGTTCCTGCTGGCCCATCAGGGTGCCGCGCAGCCGGCGCAGGTGGCGATCGTAGCCGCCCTGTTCCAGGTATTGCGCCAGCGCGCCCTGTGGCGGCCCCGAGGCCGACAGCGTGCTTGCCAGTTTCAGCCGTTGCACCGCCCGCGTGTAGCGGCCGGCGATGGCCCAGCCGATGCGGTATCCCGGCGCCAGGCATTTCGAGAAAGACGAGCAATGCAGCACCAGGCCCTGCGTGTCATAGGCTTTCGCCGGCAACGGCCGTACATCGCCGAAGTACAGCTCGTTGTATACGTCGTCTTCTATCAGCGGAATCTGGTGGCGCGCCAGCAAGGCCACCAGGTCGCGCTTCTTTTCTTCGGGCATCAGGCTGCCCAGCGGGTTCTGGAACTGCGTCATCAGCCAGCATGCTTTGGGAGCATGGCGGGCAATGGCGGCTTCCAGCGCGTCCAGATCGATGCCCTGGCGCGGATGGGTAGGTACCTCGACCGCCTTCAGTCCGCGTTGTTCCAGCGCCTGCAGCGCGCCATAGAAGGTCGGGGATTCGACGATGACTGCATCGCCCGGCTGGGTCGTTACGTGCAGGCACAGGTTCAGCGCGTCGAGCGCGCCGGTGGTGACGACCACGTCTTGCGGGCCCACGGATACGCCGGCCGCCCGGTAGCGCAGGGCGATCTGGCGGCGCAGGCGCGGATTGCCCGGCGACAAGCCTTCGACGGTGTCGTGGGGATCGAGATGGCGCAAGTAGCCGGCCATGGCCTGGCCCAGGCGCTCCAGGGGATACAGCGATGCCGCCGGGAATGCCGAGCCCAGCGGCACGACCTTGCGATCGCGCGCGGAATCGAGAATGTCGAAGATGCGTTCGCTGATGGCCAGCGGCGTGGATTCGCCGCCTGGCTGCGACGTGCCGGGCTCGGGCGGCAGGGCGGGGGGCAGCGCGCGCACGTAATAGCCCGAACGTGGCTGGGCGCGCACCAGGCCCCGCGCTTCCAGCAGATAGTAGGCCTGGAACACGGTGGACGGACTGACGGCACGGCTGGCGCAGGTTTCGCGTACCGACGGCAGCTTGTCGCCTTCGCGCAGCAGGCCTTCGCGGATGGAGCGCGCGATATCGTCGGCCAGTGTCTGGTAGCGTGTCACGGCCATGGCATCCGGGCCGCCATCGCGGCGGCTTATTTGCTGCTTTGCAGAATCGCCATGGCCTGGCGTTCCATGAACTCGCCCAGGGTATCGATACCGCGCAGTTTCAGGATGGTGTTGCGCACCGCAGCCTCGACCAGCACGGCCAGGTTGCGGCCGGCTGCCACCTGCAGCATGACTTTGCGCACCGGCATGCCCAGCATATCCTGGGTGATGTCCTGCAGCGGCAGGCGCTCGAACTTGTCTTGGGCGGTGGCGCGCACCAGGTGCACGATCAGCTTCAGGCGCATCTTGCGGCGTACCGAGGTCTCGCCGAAGATGGTGCGGATATCCAGCAGCCCCAGGCCGCGGACTTCCAGCATGTTCTGCAGCAGCGGCGGACAGTGGCCTTCGATCATGCCGGGTGCAATGCGCGAAAATTCCACGGCGTCGTCGGCCACCAGGCCATGCCCGCGGGAAATCAGTTCAAGCGCCAGTTCGCTCTTGCCCAGCCCCGATTCGCCGGTGATCAGCACCCCCAGGCCCAGCACGTCCATGAAGACGCCGTGCACGGTGGTGGTGGGCGCCAGCTTCTTGCCCAGGTAGATGCGCAGCAGGTCGATCAGCTGGGCCGCCGCCACCGGGGTGGAAAGCAGCGGTACCTGGTGCTGCTCGCACTGGTCGATCAGGTCTTGCGGAGGCGTCAGGCCGTCGGCCAGCAAGATTGCCGGTACGCCGCCGATCAGCAGCTCGTCCATGTGATGGGTACGGCGGCGCAGGTCGAAGCGGCTGTAATAGGCCAGTTCTTCCTGGCCGAACACCTGGATGCGCGAGGGGTGGATGAGGTTCAGGTGGCCAACCAGGTCGGCGGCCGCCATGCCGTCATCGCGAATGGCGCGTTCGGCCGCACCGTGGCCCGCGATCCAGTTGAAGGGGATTTTGTCGGCGTTATCGTCGACCAGTTCCTGCACGGTAAGCATGGCAGCGGCTCGGCGAGGTCAGCGTTGGCCCGTGGTGAGCATCCGGTGGACTTCGGCCGGGTCGGTTTCGGTACCCAGGGCTTCGCGCAGCGCCTTGTTGGACATGAGCTCGGCCAGTTCGGCCAGAATGTCCAGGTGTTGCTGGGTGGCGGTTTCAGGTACCAGCAGGCACATCAGCATGGTTACCGGCTGGCCGTCCGGCGCGTCGAACGGCACCGGCTGCGCCAGGCGGATGAACGCGGCCAACGGCTCTTCCAGGCCCTTGACACGGCCGTGCGGCACGGCCACGCCCTGTCCCAGGGCGGTAGACCCCAGGCGCTCGCGGGCAAACAGGCTGTCGAACACGATAGTTCGCGCCAGGCCGTGATAGTTCTCGAAAAGCAGCCCGGCCTGCTCGAATGCCCGCTTCTTGCTGGTGGCCTGCATGTCGAGCACGACGTTGCCGGCGGGAAGGATGCGCGACAAATGATTCATGCGGATGATTATAGGGTTTTATGCCGCAGTGCAAAAACAGGCCGCGGCCACTTCGCCTGGTGTGGACCGGCAAGCATAGTCGGTTCCTGGCATTAGTGGAAAGGGAAAGCAAGCGGGGGAGATTTGCCGATGCCCCGGCGGGAAAGATACTGTATCTCGCGGGACATCGGGATCGACAAGATCCTGCTAGGGATCCTGGGGCTCAAGCATGGATACGTGACGGCTCAAGCATGGGGGTGAAGCGCGGGACTACGGAGTTTGCTGCGCGATGGCAGCAGCTTGTCGCTTCACCGACTCTGCCGTATGGCTTTGTACCTTGTCTTTGTGCTTGAGGACCTGGCGGTCGATTTTGTCGGCCAGCAGGTCGATGGCTGCGTAAAGATTTTCATCAACGGCTTCGCAATGGATGTCCTTGCCGCGCAGTCTCATGGTGATTTCGGCTTTATGCCGCAGGGGCTCTACTGAGAGCATGACCTGGGTATCGATCACGTGATCGAAATGCCGCAGCACTCGCGCCAGTTTATTCATGACATATTCCCGGATGGCCGGGGTGACGTCGAGATGACGACCGCAGATGCTCAGGTTCATAATGCGCTCTCCTTCTGAAAGAGAAATAGTTGCGCGGTATTGCGCGGGGATATTGGGTAGGGTCTCCTGTAGAGGGAATGGGAGGGTTGGACTACGGTACCGCCGCGATAGATAAAGCGGCGGCCGTCAGTACTAGTGTATAGACTCTGCCGGGTAAAACAAGTTGCCTTTGGACAAGCGCAGGGCGCGTCCGGGCGGCGTCCCCGGGGGGTGGGGTTTCCCCAGGGACAGGGCAGTTACATGCGGAAGTGTTCGCCCAGGTAGACACGCCGCACAGCCGGGTCGCCGACGATCTCGTCGGGCTGGCCGTCGGTAAGCACCTTGCCTTCGCTGATGATGTAGGCGCGGTCGCAGATGCCCAGCGTTTCCCGCACGTTGTGATCGGTGATCAGCACGCCGATACCGCGCCCCTTCAGGAACCGCACAATGCGCTGAATCTCGATCACCGCGATCGGATCGACTCCGGCGAAGGGTTCGTCAAGCAGGATGAAGCGGGGGTGCGTGGCAAGCGCGCGGGCGATTTCCACCCGGCGCCGCTCGCCGCCCGACAACGAGATGGCAGTGTTGCCGCGGATATGGCCGATTTGCAGCTCGTCGAGCAAGGCTTCCAGCTGTTCTTTGATCTGGGCCTCGGACAGGCTCTTGCCTTGGGGGTCGACCTGCAGTTCAAGCACGGCGCGGATGTTCTGCTCGACGGTCAGGCGCCGGAATACCGAGGCGTCTTGCGGCAAGTACGACAAGCCCATGCGGGCCCGCTTGTGGATGGGCATCGAAGTGATCGGCATGTCGTCGATTTCGATGCGGCCGGCGTCGGCCGGCACCAGCCCGACGATCATGTAGAAGCTGGTGGTCTTGCCGGCGCCATTGGGGCCCAGCAGGCCCACGACCTCGCCGCTGACGACCGACAGCGAAACATCCTGCACCACTGTGCGGCCGTTGTAGACCTTGCGCAGGCCGGTGGCACGCAGGCTGCCCTGCTTGACCCCCGAGGCGGCGGGCGCGGGTGTAGGCGTGGATATCTGAGTCATTGTGTGTGCGGATGAAAACGGCGGGAATGGGGACGGTCAGCCGCCCTGTTTGGCCTTGGCGTTCGAGCCGCCCTTGGCGGCGCGGCATTCGGCGATGGCCGCGTCGGCCTTGGCGCGCGGTGCGGCAAAGGAACGCACGCGGCCGCCGGGCGCCGACGAATTGGGGCCGCCTTGCGCCTGGTAGACACCGGTTTTCTCGTTGTAGCGCACCCGTTCGCCACGGATCGTGTCGAACGGCTTGCCACAGATGTACCGGGTGACGATGGCCTGGCCGATCAGGTCGAACTCGCTCGTGCCGCTGTTGTATTCGGCGCGCAGGCCCTTGCCTTCGATGACCTCGAAGGTCTCGGGGCGTTCCTGGCGGATGGTGACGATATTGCCTTTATTGGCCGTGGCCGTGCCGAACTGGTTGCCCGCGGCATCCTCGTTGGCCTCGAGCCGGTCGGCGGTCAGTTTCATGAGCCCGCGCGTGAGCACGACGTTGCCCGTGAAAATGCTCTGTCGCTTGATGTCGTCGTAATGCAGGGTGTCGGACAGGATCAGCGTGCTGGGCTCTTCGGCGGGCGCGTTCTGCTGGGCGTTCGCGCAGCTTGCCATGCCCAGCAGCACGGCGAAAACGGCCCCCAATGCTGCGCCTTTGGCTTGCAGCCCCCCAAGGGAGCGTTTTTGCATGGGCAACAGCCCGCAGGCAAAAGACCGCGTCGAGGCGAGAGATATCCGTGAATGGGTCATGGTTGGTTCTGGGTTTGATCGCCCGGCGGGCGCTTGCGTGTTTCGGAGCCGGCTATCTCGACGTCGGTGGATGCCGATACCTGTAGTTGCCGGGTCTTGTTGTTGTAGCGCATGCCGGTGCCGCTCATGCGCGAATTGCCCTTGACGACGACCGCGGGCAGGTCGGTATAGACCACGTCCTCGTCGGGCAGGATGATGAGCTGCTCGCTGCGCACGTCCAGCGCGTCGTTGTTGGCATCCGGCTGGCGGTGCACATGCGCGTTGCCGTTCATGACGATGCGCCGGCCTCCGCGCTCCATGATGGCGGTGTTCGAGGTACCGACCGTGATGGGGTTTGCCGCCTGCTGGCCGATCGCGCGGGGGCTGGTGATGTGATACGAGTCGTCGTCGGGAAAGTGTTCGGCGTACTCGCCCTCGAGGCGGTTGATCGGGCTGCCGGCCGGATCGGTGCGCAGCATGACGAAATCGCGCGCCCAGGAATCCATTTCATGGGTCAGGCGCCGCGGCGGATCGATGGGAATGGCGCGCTGCGCGTAGTCGGCAGCCCACCACGTGCCGGCCACCAGGGCAATCAGCAGGGACAGCGCGATCAGGGAAGGGAAGCGTTCTTTCATGCCGGGCGGGATTACTGGATGGCGCCCGGGCCTAGCAGGCCGGGTGCCATCATGAAGGCGCCTAGCCGGCCCTGCGCGGCCAGCAGCAGGTCGCAGCATTCGCGTACCGCACCGCTGCCGCCGGGTTGCGAGGCGACCCAGTGCGCCGCCTGGGCAATATAGCCGGGTGCGTTGGCGACACTGGCGGCAAAGCCGGCCCGCTGCAGCGCGGGCAGATCGATGATGTCATCGCCCATGTAGCCGGTCTGGTTCAGTTCGACCCCGTTGCGCTGAGCGAGTTCCGCCAGCGCAGCGCCTTTGTCGCGTACCCCCTGCATGACTTCGGCGATGCCCAGTTCGGCGGCGCGGCGGTCGACGATGGGGCCCGACCGGCCGGTGATCAGCGCCACTTTCAGGCCCCCTTCGATCAGCAGGCGCAGGCCGTGGCCGTCCAGTGCATGGAAGCGCTTGAAGAGTTCGCCGTTTTCGCCGTAGTACAGGCTGCCGTCGGTGAGCACGCCGTCGACGTCGAACACCATCAGGCGCACGGCGGCTGCCCGTTCGCGCACTGCCGGGGTGATGCGGGCCAGTACCAGGGCTTCGGCGGGGTGGGTCGAGGAACGGGATGTCGTCATGGTCATACCACTTTCGCGGCCATCAGGTCGTGCATGTGCAGGGCGCCCAGCAGGGTACCGTCGGTGTTCAGGACCAGCATCTGGTTCAGGCGCTGCTCGTCCATCTGGCGGGCCGCCTCCGCGGCCAGCGCATCGGGGCTGATGCTGCGCGGCATGCGGGTCATGCCCTGGGCCACGGTCAGGCCGCGGATGTCTCCGTGGCGTTCGATCAGGCGGCGCAGGTCGCCGTCGGTGAATATACCGGTGGGCTTGCCGGCCGCGTCCAGCACGATGGTCATGCCCATGCCCTTGGCCGACATTTCTTCCAGGGCGGGAAACAGCGGTGAGTCTTCGGGTACGGTGGGCAGCGCGGCGCCCTGGCGCATGACGTCTCGTACGTGGGTCAGCAGGCGGCGCCCCAGCGTGCCGCCAGGGTGCGAACGAGCGAAGTCCTCGGGCCCGAAGCCGCGGGCTTCCAGGCATGCCACGGCCAGTGCATCGCCCAGGGCCAGCGCCGCGGTGGTGCTGGCGGTGGGCGCCAGATTGAGCGGGCAGGCTTCCTGCGCCACGCTGGTATCCAGGTGCAGGTCGGCCAGGCGGGCCAGTTCCGAATGCGGGCTGCCGGTAATGGCCACCAGGCCGGCGCCCATGCGGCGGGCCACCGGCAGGATAGTCAGCAGTTCCTGGCCCGAGCCGGAATGCGAGATCGCGATCAGGACGTCGTCGCGGGTGACCATGCCCAGGTCGCCGTGGATGGCTTCGGCGGCGTGCACGAAGAAGGCGGGCGTGCCGGTCGAGGCGAACGTGGCGGCGATCTTGCGCGCGATATGGCCCGTCTTGCCGATACCGCTGACAACCACGCGGCCGCGGCAGGCCAGCAGCATGTCGACCACGCGCGTGAAACTATCGTCCAGGCGTGCCGAAAGGTCGGAGATGGCCTGTGCTTCGATTTGCAGGGTACGGTGCGCCGAATCGAGGGCGGTGCCGCACGAGGGAAGGGGATGGTCGGTCATGGGCGGATTTTAATCCCAGTATGGCAGGTTGCCGCCGCTTGGGGGCTATGGCATGCTGGCGCCGCAAATTTCCGTTTCAACTCTCGACCAGGCCCGCCACCATGTCCTCCGTTCCTGCGCCCATATTGGGCACGCCCCTGTCCGCCTCGGCCACCCGCGTCATGTTGCTGGGCGCGGGCGAGCTGGGCAAGGAAGTCATCATCGCCCTGCAGCGCCTGGGCGTCGAGGCCATAGCGGTCGACCGCTATGCCGACGCGCCGGGCCACCAGGTGGCGCACCGCGCACACGTCATCTCCATGACCGACCCCGACGCCCTGCGCCGGGTCATCGAGCAAGAACGCCCCGACGTGGTGGTGCCCGAGATCGAGGCCATCGCCACCGGGGCGCTGGTCGAACTCGAAGCGGCCGGCACCGTACGGGTGACGCCCACGGCTCGCGCCGCGCAACTGACTATGAATCGCGAGGGTATACGCCGGCTGGCAGCCGAGACGCTGGGCCTGCCTGTCTCGCCCTATCGCTTCGTCGATTCCGAGGCGGACTTGCGCCAGGCCATCGACGGCGGCATCGGCTACCCCTGCGTGGTCAAGCCGGTGATGTCCTCGTCGGGCAAGGGGCAGTCCGTCATCCACGGGCCCGACGATATCGCCGGCGCCTGGCGCTATTCGCAGGAAGGCGGCCGGGTGGGGGCGGGCCGCATCATTGTCGAGGGCTTCATCCGCTTCGATTACGAAATCACGCTCCTGACGGTGCGCGCGCGCGGCGCCGACGGCAGCATCCAGACGCATTTCTGCGATCCCATCGGCCACTTGCAGGTCGATGGCGACTACGTCGAAAGCTGGCAGCCCCATCCCATGCGGCCCCTGGCGCTCGAGCGTGCCCGCGACATCGCCCGTGCCATCACCGGCGACTTGGGCGGCCTGGGCGTATTCGGCGTTGAACTGTTCGTGGCCGGCGACCAGGTGTGGTTCTCCGAGGTCAGTCCGCGGCCGCACGATACCGGCATGGTCACCATGATCAGCCAGGTCCAGAGCGAGTTTGAACTGCATGCACGCGCCTTGCTGGGCCTGCCCGTGGACACGGCACTGCGCCAGGCCGGCGCCAGCAGCGTCATCTACGGTGGCGTCGACGCCCGCGGGGTCTCGTTTCACCAGGTGGCGCAAGCCCTGGCCGAACCCGGCACCGACATCCGCCTGTTCGGCAAGCCCGAATCCTATGTGAAGCGCCGCATGGGAGTGGCGCTGGCCACTGCCGCGGATGTCGATACAGCGCGGGACAAGGCCAAGCGCGTGTCCGGGGCGGTGGTCGTCCAGCGTTGAGCGGCTTGGCCAGCCCGCGGTAAGGCGGGCTTGGGGTAAGCCCTGAGCCCCAGTTCGATGCGAGTCGGCTAGACTATTATTGAAATATCATTTCATCTAATGAAATGATAGGTAACGGGATAGCCTATGCTGACAGATCTGCAGGTGCGCCGAATCGCTGCACCCCTACAGGGCGTTCGAAATCTCGGTGGCGATGGCCTGGATGACGCCGCCGAATCGTTGCTCGAGTTCCGCGCGCGACATGGCGGACGTATGCACTACGATGTTTACGCTGGCGATGGGTTCATGGCCATGCAGGATGGCGCAGCCCAGGGCGCGCCCATTGCTCAGCGTTTCGGTATCGGCCACCGCGTAGCCGCGTTCGCGTGCCGTGGCCAGGATCGCCGCCAGCTCGGTTTTCTTCCTGGCCGGGTCGAAGTCGGGGCCGGGCAGGTCGGCCAGGCTGCGCAACCGTTCTTGCAGGGCCGGCGGTGCCAGCGCCGCCAGATAGGCACGGCCCAGCGCCGTGCGCAGTACCGGCACGCGCGAACCTGGCTTGCGGTTGATCGCCAGCACGCCGGCCTTGCGGCTGGTGTTCAGGATGACCATCGCGTCATTGTCGAAGACGCCCAGTTCGATCGGCCAGCCCACGATTTGCCGCTGGGCGTCGAGTATGGGCGCAGCCACCGCCAGCAGCTGTGCCTGGGCATCGTAGCCATTGGCCAGTGCCAGCACTTTGGCGGTCACGGTGTATTTGCGGTCGTCGTCGCAGCGCTGCACATAGCCGGTATGGGCCAGCGTTTCGAGAATGCGCACGATGGTGGGCTTGGCGATGCCGGTATGGGCATGAAGCTGGGCCACGGCGACAGGCCCTTGTTCGTTAAGGCATCGCAAGACCTCGAGGCCCCGCATCAACGCGACCACCGGTTCGTACGAGCCCATCTTTTCTTTTCCTATTGCTTCTTGTTTGAATCAACGTCCTTGGTGCGCGCCGTGCCGTGCCCAGGGAGCCCTGGAGACTACGCATGATACCTTACCGAAAAGTGCTGGCCGCGCTGATTTGCGCCGCCAGTCTGTTGGCCGCCAACACCGCGGCGGCGGCGCAGCACGCTTATCCGCAGCAGCCCGTGCGGCTCATCGTGCCGTACGCCCCGGGGGGCGGTACCGACAGCATGGCGCGCGCCCTGGCGCGCAAGCTCAGCGAGATCTGGGGGCAGAAGGTCATTGTCGAGAACCGGCCAGGCGCCAGTGAGTCGATCGCGGCATCGGCCGTGGCGCGTGCGCCGGCCGACGGCTATACGCTGCTGTTCGCGTCGGACTCCACCTTCCAGCTCAATCCGCTGCTGTACAACCACCTGTCCTACGATCCCGACAAGGATCTGGTGCCGATCACCCGTTTCGCGGCCAGCCCGTTCGCGCTGTTCGTCAATGCGGATAGTCCGGTGAAGACCTTCAAGGACTTTCTGGCGTATGCGCGCCAGCACAAGGGCAAGACGTTCTACGGTTCGTACGGGGTGTCCAACTCGACCAACCTGGGCTTGTCGTGGCTGTCCAAGCAGTTCGACCTGGACATGGTGCATATTCCGTTCGCGGGGCAGGGGCCTGCCATGATTGCCTTGCTGGGCGGCGAGATCCAGATTCTGTTCGGCAATATCATTCCGTCGAGCATCGGCTTTATCGACCAGGGCAAGGTCAGGGTGCTGGTGGTGTCCGGCGAGCAACGGCTGCCCAATGCGCCCGATGTGCCCACCTTCCGGGAGCTGGGATACGACAACCTGGATACCGGTTATACCTTGGGCCTGGCGGCGCCGGCCGGCCTGGATCCGGTGATCCAGCAGCAGATCGCCGATGGCGTGAAGCAGGCGGTAGCCGATCCGGAACTGCTCAAATACGCGGCCGAGAACTTGTCCATCAGGCTGTTCGCCGAGTCGTCCGGCCAATACCGCGACTTCATTGCCGACAGCCGGCGTATCCTGCAGCAGCGTATCGAGGCCGCCGGCATCGGCAAGCTGGATTAGAGCCGGCCGGTATCAAAAGGAGACACACATGAGCAGCCAACCTTCCTCCCGGCTCAACGCCCCCGACGACGCCCAGCGCGTGGGCCACCCGCCTTTCGCCGGCCAGGGCGCGCTGGCGCTGGCCGCGCGGCCACAGGCGCTGCATTTCGATCCCGCCTCGACCGCCCTGGTCGTCGTGGACATGCAGAACGCCTACGTGTCCTCGGGCGGCTACATGGACCAGGCCGGCTTCGACATATCGATGGCGGCCGGGGCTGTCCAGGGGACATCGCAGGCGCTGGATGTGGCGCGCGCGGCGGGCATCCAGGTGGTGTACCTGCAGAATGGCTGGGATTCCCGGTATGTCGAGGCTGGCGGGCCTGGCTCGCCCAACTGGCACAAATCCAACGCGTTGCGCGTCATGCGCCAGCAAGCCGACCTGGATGGCAAGCTGCTCAGTAAAGGCGGCTGGGACTACGCCCTGGTTGACGCTCTGGCGCCGCAGGCGGGCGATA
>DASPIV010000682.1:0-3556 GCA_035628955.1 Bordetella sp. | reverse complement strand
CGAGGCCGAATTGGCCGGATTCCTGCAACCCCGGGAATGGGCGTGAATCGCATCGGCCTGCTCGGCGGCAGCTTCGACCCGGTGCACGTGGCGCACTTGGCCCTGGCCCGCGCGGCCCTCGACGAATTGCACTTGGCCCAGGTTCAGTTCATTCCGGCAGCCAATCCCTGGCAGCGTGCCCCCCTGCGAGCAGCCCCTGAGCACCGGTTACGCATGATCGAACTGGCTATCCAGGGGCAAGCGCAACTGGCCGCCAATCCTGTCGAACTCGAACGCGGCGGCGCCACCTACACTATCGACACCCTGAAGGCTCTGCCCGCCAACGCCAGCTATGTGTGGCTGCTGGGCGCCGACCAACTGGCCAATTTCTGCTCCTGGCATCAATGGCAGGCTATCGTTGAACGAGTCGACCTGGCCGTGGCCACGCGCCCCGGCGCACCCCTGGCCCCGCCAGCTGAATTGGCTGCCTGGCTGGCCACGCATGGCCGGGTTTTGTCCGAGCTACCTTTCTCGCCCATGGCAGTATCGGCCTCCGATATCCGCAGCCGGCTGGCGCGTGGCGAGTCCACAGCAGGCCTGCTACCTCCGCAAGTGGCCCGCTATATCGCTGCTCACGGCCTATATCGGTAAATTCCGCCACCCGGCGACACCAAACCGCCTTCGCAGGCGGGTTATATTTGCGAACATGGATATACAGAAACTACAACGCGCCGTCATCGACGCTCTAGAAGACGTGAAAGCGCAAGACATCAAGGTCTTCAACACGACTCATCTCACCAGTTTGTTCGACCGTGTGGTGATCGCCAGTGCGACATCGAACCGGCAAACTCGCGCGCTGGCCGCCAGCGTGGCTGACCGCGGCCGGGGGCTTAAATTGACCGGTGTCACCGTCGAAGGCGAAGACACCGGTGAATGGGTGGTGGTCGACCTGGGCGACATCGTGGTGCACGTCATGCAACCCGCCATTCGCCAGTATTACAACCTGGAGGAAATCTGGGGCGACAAGCCAGTACGCGTCAAATTGCTGCCGGGCTCCGGCACGGTACCCCGCGTGCACGCCTCAAGCGATGATGATGAGTCCGACGCCTGAAGTCTGACGCGACGTGAAACTGATCGTCATCGCCGTAGGCAACCGCATGCCGGCCTGGGTCACGACGGCCTGGGACGATTATGCCAAGCGCCTGCCGCCCGATTGCGGGCTGGAGCTACGGGAAATCAAGCCAGAACCCCGCACCACCGGCAAGACAGCCGCCCAGATGATGGGCGCGGAAGCCCGCCGCATCGAGGGTGCCATTCCTGCCGGCGCACTCCGGTTGGCCCTGGACGAGCGCGGCCGCGACCTGACCACGATGGCGCTATCGCAACAGCTTCAGCAATGGCGCTCCAGCGGGCGCGACGTGGCCTTCCTGGTAGGCGGCCCCGATGGACTGGATGAAACCCTGAAATCCGCCTGCGATGGCCACATCCGCCTGTCATCGCTGACCCTGCCCCACCCGATGGTACGGGTCGTCCTGGCTGAACAGCTCTACCGTGCCTGGGCCATTCTGGCCAACCACCCCTATCACCGCGCCTGAGAGGCCGCTCATGGCACCCGCTCCTGAATCCACTAACGGCGCAGCGCGCCTCTACCTGGCTTCGGCCAGCCCGCGCCGCCGCGAACTTCTGACACAAATCGGGCTGGCGCACACGATACTGCGGGTGCCCGCAGCACCAGGCGAAGACGAACCGCAACATGCCGGGGAAAGTCCTGCCGATTACGTGCGACGCACAGCGCGCGATAAGGCCGAACGCGGACGGCTTTGGATGGCTATGCAACAAATGCCGCCTCTGCCGGTGCTGGCGGCCGACACGACGGTGATTTTCCAAGATACGGTACTGGGCAAGCCCGCCGACCGCGACGAGGCCATGCACACACTGTTACGCCTGTCCGGCACCAGCCACCACGTGCATACCGCCGTGGCGCTGTGGCACGAAGGCCAGCTGTATGAAGACGTATCGATCTCCGAAGTCCGCATGCGCGAACTCAGCGCGGACGACATCGCCCGATATTGCGATAGCGGCGAGCCCTACGGCAAGGCGGGCGCGTATGGCATCCAGGGTCTAGCCGGCACGTTCATCGCCAATCTGGCCGGCAGCTATACCGGGGTGATGGGGCTGCCCGTGTTCGAAACGGCCAGGCTGCTGCGCCACGTCGGCATCCTGCTGCCTTGATCGGCAAACCGGCGGGGTTTGCACAGTACTTGGAAGCAAGCCTCGGCCACCTGGCTCGGCAACACGGCCTGAATATCGCATTGCTGTGGCGGCGGACAAACATTGGCGGTGTATGAGCGGTCCCAGAACCATTCGGGATTGGACTCATTGAATATACCGACATAGGACACACAGACGCCCTGCCCTATGTGTGAAGGTCCGCAATCATTTGCCACGACCAGGCGGGCATCCAACATCAATGCAGCCAGCTCTGGGATCGGGCGGCCACTGACCAACTGGAAGTCTGGACGCTCCAGCGCCTGCAGCGCTGCCAGTTCGGTAGATTCGGCTGGCCCCAGTACAAAGGTAAAATGTGTGCCGGCGCCCAACCGTGCTTTCAGCAAATCAGCCAAAGCCACGAAATTATTGATCCCCCAGCGCTTGAAATCACCGTCCCCTCCCCCAGGGATCAAGACGATGTCGGCCGAGGAGTACCGGGGCGCCAGCGCGGCGATTTCCTCGAAGCAGCGGCGTACCGTGATCTCGGGTTGCAACTGCCGGTATGTACTAAGCAGATACAAATTGGCCAAGCCTATGTACTCGTTGATGTTCTTGCGCCAGGCATGCGTCCAGGCGAAATCAAGCAGCCGCCCGTTGCGAAAGCCCAGCCTTGCCTTGGGCCAGCGCAGCAGGCTGATCAAGCCGTAACGTTCGCTGCTGTGATGCAGGCACACCACCAGGTCGGCCCGCCACGGCATGGCCCATAGTGCATGGTAAAGCCCCGGGGCCTGGACGCACTCATCCACCCAGGGTAGTAGCCGATAATAATCAGAGACGTCGTGCTGTACCACTACCCGCAGCCTGGCATGAGGCCACCATTGCTTGAGTTGATACAGCGCGGGAAAAGAGACTACCTGATCGCCAAATTTTGCTCGACTACGAATGTAGACGACGATATCTCTCATAGCGCGACACAAGCCTCGTCAGAATAACCAGAACGAAGGCGATTCTAGCGGGGGCTGGGCGACATATTCTTTTGGATAACGAACAAACCGTTAGAATTTCTGCGCTACTGCAAGGCAAACCATGCCCGGAAGGCGTGCCGGCATATTGATCTGGCAATACTCGGCGTCCCGATTATCACGCAACACGCCCAAGCCAGGCAGTATCAAGTCACGGCATGCAAAGATTAGTTCCCCCCAAAGCCAAAACCCCAGCACGAAGTGTGCTGGGGTTGTGGGGGATAAGAGCCTGACGATGACCTACTTTCACAGACGTACGTCCACTATCATCGGCGCGAAGGCGTTTCACTGTCCTGTTCGGGATGGGAAGGAGTGGGGCCACCTTGCTATGGTCGTCAAGCGTA
>DASPIV010000681.1:0-11484 GCA_035628955.1 Bordetella sp. | reverse complement strand
TTCAGTTGCGTGTCGTAGTGCATGGAGCCATCGGGGGACAGCACGATCAGCGCGCGGAAGTCGCCCGCCACGCCGCGTGGCCGGGTGTTCGACTGCCAGGTGCCCACCAGGCGGCTGCCTGGCTCGGCGGGCGCGCAAGCCGCCGGTGGCGGCGGCGGAGCGGCAGGTGCCGCGGGCACCGGCGCCTGCCCGGTTTTACGGGCCGCGCAGCCGGCCAGGATCAATGCGGCGCCCAGGGCGCCGATACGGCGGTACCACAACATACTGTTCATGACGTCCTCGAAACTACGCGCGTCACCGGGCGCGGCAATAAGCCGGCCTGGACGCGCGCACTTGCAGGTGGGACTCTAAAGACGGCGCGCCGCGGATGCAATCCACGGCACCCGGCTATGGTGTGGGAACAACAGTTTGCCAGCCTAGCCCGACGCTTTCGTGCGCAGCAAGGCTTGCATGCTGGCCGCGGCCGGCGACAGGGCCCGTCCCGCCAGCCGCATGATGCCCAGTTGCCGCTCGATGCGCGGGCGGGCCAGCGGCACGAAGGCCAGGCCGGGCGAGTCGGGCGGTACGCCCAACCTGGCCAGCACCGTGACGCCAACGCCGCGCTCCAGCATGGCCAGCAACGACATCATGTTCGAGACGAAAACCTGCCGCTCCATCATGAAGGCGGCCTGCGGATAGCCCGCCAACTGCCGATGCGCCACTGTGCCCACCAGCGGCAGCGGCGCGATCTCGCGCCAGGTAACGGATTTGCGCTGCGCCAGCGGATGGCCTTTGTGGCAGACCAGGCCGAACGCATCGCGCAGCAGCGGCTCGAATTCGAGCCGGCGATCGCGCGTGACGGGGCTGCACACGCCCAGTTCGACTTCGCCCGCCAGCACCATGCGTTCGACGCCCTCGGAGTTGTCGTCGAAGATGCGCAAGGCCACCCCGGGATATTGCTGGCGGTAGGTGGCCACCAGTTCGGGCAGCCAATGCGTGGCCACCGTAGCCACCGAGGCCAGCGCCAGCAGCCCGGCCTCGTTGCGGGCCAGCCCGCCCATTGCGCCCGCCACGCGCTCGTGATGCTCGACCAGTTCACGCGCCAGCGGCAGGCATTCCTGCCCGAAGCGCGTCAGCACTACCCGGCTGCCGCGCTCGAACAGCGGCTGCCCCAGGCGATGCTCCATTTCCTTGATGGACAGCGAGAGGGCCGGCTGCGAGCGGCATGCGCGCGCCGCGGCGGCGCGGAAACTGCGCAGTTCCGCCACCAGCAGAAAGTGGCGGTAGTGCTGCACGGACAAGTCGGGAAGGGTGGGCATGGTGGCTTGCAGGTGATTTGGTGAACTTATTTTTCGATATGAAAAATAAAATTTTCTGATTGAAAAGGCCAGCCTAAGATACCCGCATGCCGCCTGACCACCCTGCGCATCATCATCTGGATTTTCGATTCGTCGATACGCTGCCCGCGCAAGCCGTTGCCGGCGGCCGCCTGGTGATCGGGCTGGCCGCCGTGCCGGGCTGCCCGACGCTGCTATGGATACCGGGCGCGTTTCACGGTGCGTGGTGCTACGCGCATTACCTGCGCTTCTTCGCGGCGCGGGGCGTAGCTTGTGCCGCGCTGGATCTTCCCGGCCATGGCGGCCTGCCGCAGACGGGCGATTTCGCCCGCACCACGGTGGCCGACCTGGCTGCCTGCGTCATGGCGGCCTGCGATCGCATCGGTGGGCCGGTGATCGTGGCCGGGCACAGCATGGGCGCCTTGCCCGCCTTGCTGTGCGCGGCCAACCGGCCGGTTGCGGCCGTGGTGCTGATGGCGCCATCGCCGCCCGCCAACCTGCCTGGTGCGCAGGCCTTGCCCGCGGTGCCGGCCGGCCATTTGGTGGCGCCGCCCGACCTGCACGAAATCGGCCTGCGCTTTCTTGCCGCGCCCGGCATGCCGGACGAGGCGGCCGTGGTCGCCCGCCGGCTGTGCGCGGAAAGCCCCGAGATCATCAACGACCGCTATCGGCTGCGCGTGCCGGTGAATCCGGCCCGCATCCAGGCGCCAGGGTTGTGCGTGGAAGCCGGGCGCGATACGCCCGAGCGCCATCCGCCCGGCCAGGACCGCGCGGTGGCCGCGCTGTTCGGCTTCGATTACCTGCGGCTGCCCCGGCAGCCGCACTGCATGATGTATGCGCCCGACTGGCAGCAAAGCGCCCAGGCCATTCTGGACTGGAGCCTGCACCTATAACCACGACCTCGAGTCCGCCCAGGAGACCCCCCATGCCCACCCGTTCTTTGTGCCGCGCCGCGCCAGCGCTATTGACCTTGTCCGTGGCCATGGCCGCCGGTCCCGCCATGGCCGCCGATGCGGCCCGATGGCCCGCACAGACCGTTACCCTGATCGTGCCCTCGGCCGCCGGCGGTGCCGCCGACCTGACGGCACGCACCTTCGCCCAATACCTGGGCCAGCGTACCGGCCAGACCGTGGTGGTCGAAGACCGTCCCGGCGCCGGTGGCATCGTCGGCACGCAAGCCGCCAGCAAGGTGGCGGCCGACGGCTATACCTATTTGCTGTCGACCAATTCAACGCACAGCGCCAATCAGTTCCTGTACAAGTCGGTACCCTACGATGCGCAGAAAGACTTCGTGCAGGTGGGCCTGTTCGGCACGTTCGGTTCGGTGGGCATCGTGGCGCCCGACGCGCCGTACCGCACGGTGCCCGAGCTGGTGGACTACGCGCGCAAACATCCCGGCGAGGTCTTCTTCGGGTACTACAGTTCGTCGTCGCAGGTGCCGGCGGAACTATTCAAGGCGCGCGCCAAGATCGACGTGAACGGCGCGGCGTACAAGAACATTACGCAGATCATCACCGACCTGCGCGGCAAGCAGATCGGCTTCGCCTTCGTCGATTACCTGACCGCCATGGGGCAGATCCAGGGCAAGGGCCTGCGGCCTATCGCCGTCAGCGCGGCCACGGCCAACCCCGCCTGGCCCGACGTACCCACCATGGCCACGTATTATCCGGGCTACGCCGTGGCCGGATGGCTGGGCCTGTCGGCACCGGCCGGCACGCCGGCACCGATCGTGCAAAAAATGAACCAGTACATGCGCGACGCCCTGGCCGACGCCCAGACGGCGGGCAAGTTCCGCGACCTGGGCCTGCAGCCCGAATCGATGGACGTGGCGGCTTTCGATGCCTTCGTCAAGGCAGATACCGCCCGCTGGAAAGAATGGGTGGATATCGCGGGCATCAAGCCGCGTTGAGCGGCAGGCGCACTTCATGCTTGATTTCGCGCAGCGCCACGATAGTGCGGGTCTGGCGGATGCCCGGCAGGTTGAACAGGAACCGGTGCAGGAACCGGTCATAGGCTTCCGGGCTTTCTACCAATATCTTCAGCAGAAAATCTGAATCGCCCGTTACGGCATAGCACTCGAGGATCTCGGGCGCATCGCGCACCGAGCGCTCGAAATTCTCGACGGTGCTGGCCGAATGCCGCTCCAGGCTGATCTGCGCGAACATGCAGCCCTGCAGCCCCACTTTGGACCGGTCCACCTGTGCGCTATAGCCCATGATGACGCCGGCCGCCTCCAGGGCTTTCACGCGCCGCCACACCGGGGCCGTCGACAGGCCCACTTGTTCGGACAACTGCTGGGCCGAAGCGCGGCCGTCTTCCTGCAAGGCGCGCAGGATGCCTATGTCGGTTTTGTCCATGCTCATCCTTTTTTGCCAAAACGAAATGTTCATTTCAAATTATAGGGATTACACGATCCAATAACGCAATAAATCACCAGTTGGGCGCACCTATCATGGATAGGACAACGAGGAGCGCCCATCATGGATGGAACCCCGGCGGCCGAACCGGCACTGGACCTGGACTACCAGCTGCAAGACAACCTGACCCGCACGCGCGGCCGCGTGTTCCTGACCGGCACGCAGATGCTGGTGCGCCTGCTGCTGACGCAGCGCCGCCTGGACCGCGAACGCGGCCTGAACACTGCCGGCTTCGTATCGGGCTATCGCGGCTCGCCGCTGGGGGGCGTGGACATGGCCATGTGGAAGGCCAAGCCCATTCTCGATGCCCATCAGATCAGGTTCCTGCCCGGCATCAATGAAGATATGGCCGCCACCGCCATCATGGGCACGCAACAGGCCGGCGTGCGCGCCGACCGCAAGGTCGATGGCGTGTTCGCCCTGTGGTATGGCAAGGGCCCCGGCGTGGACCGCGCCGGCGATGCCTTGCATCATGGCACCGCCGCCGGCGCGTCGCGCCACGGCGGCGTGCTGGTCGTGGTGGGTGACGACCACACGGCCGTATCGTCATCGATTCCGCATGCCAGCGAGGCCTCGCTGATCGGTTGGCAGATGCCCATCGTGCACCCGGCCTCGATCGACGAATACGAAACCTTCGCGCTATGGGGCTGGGCGCTATCGCGCCACAGCGGCACCTGGGTGGCCTTCAAGGCCATATCCGAAACCGTGGAAAGCGGCCAGGCGTGTACCCTGGCGCCACCCGCCTGCCATGACATGCCGGCCGACCCCGACCTGCCACCCGAAGCCCTGGAATACACGGCGCGCGACTTCCTGTCGCCGGCCGTCGAGGCCCGCATGCAGACGCGGCTGAAAGCCGTGCGCGCTTTTGCCCGGCGCCATTCTATCGACCAACTGGTCTGCCCCGCCCCCCGCGCGACCGTGGGGCTGGTGACCGTGGGCAAGGCTCACCTGGACACGCTGGAAGCCCTGTCCCGCCTGGGTATCGATCCGCACGCGGCCGATACGCCGGTGCGCATCTACAAACCCGGCCTGACCTGGCCGATGGACGCCGAACGGCTGCATGAATTTGCCCGCGGCCTGTCGCACGTTCTGGTGATCGAGGAAAAAGGCTCGGTAGTCGAAGGCCAGATCAAGGACTTGCTGTACAACCGCCCCGACCGCCCCAGCGTTGCCGGCAAGACCGGCCTGGACGGCGAAACGCTGGTGCCGTCCGCAGGGCAGTTGCGCCCATCGCTGCTGGCCGGCCCGCTGGCGGCCTGGCTGGCGCGCACCGCCGGCCTGCGCAGCAGCGCCAACACGGCGGCTTTCGCGTGCCCGGCGCCGCTGTCCAACGATGCCGATGGCATGCGCCGCCGCCCCTATTTCTGTTCGGGCTGCCCGCACAACAGCTCGACCAAAGTGCCCCAAGGCAGCCAGGCGCTGGCCGGCGTGGGGTGCCACTACATGGCCGCCTGGATGGACCGCGACACCGGCGGCCTGACCCAGATGGGCGGCGAAGGCGCCGACTGGATCGGCCTGTCTCCCTATATAGAGATGCCGCACGTGTTCCAGAACATGGGCGAAGGCACGTATTACCATTCGGGCTACCTGGCAATCCGGCAGGCGGTGGCGGCGCGCGCCAACATCACCTACAAGATCCTGTTCAACGACGCCGTTGCCATGACAGGCGGCCAGCCGGTGGATGGCCCGATCTCGGTGCCGCAGATCTGCCAGCAATTGCGCGGCGAAAACGTGGCCCGCATCGTGGTCACCACCGACGAACCCGCGAAATACCACGGCGTCGAACTGCCGGCGGGCGTCACCGTGCACCATCGGCGCGAACTGGATGCCCTGCAGCGCGAACTGCGCGAGACCGCCGGCGTCACGGTACTGATCCACGACCAGACCTGCGCGGCCGAAAAGCGGCGGCGCCGCAAGAAGCAGCAGTACCCCGACCCGGCGCGCCGCCTGCTGATCAACAGCGCGGTGTGCGAAGGGTGCGGCGATTGCGGCGTGCAGTCGAATTGCCTGTCGATCGTGCCGCTGGAGACCCCCTATGGCCGCAAGCGCGCCATCGACCAGTCGAGCTGCAATAAAGACTATTCCTGCGCCGAGGGCTTCTGCCCCAGTTTCGTGTCGGTGATGGGCGGCAAGCTGCGCAAGCAGGCCGCGGCATCGGCCGGCGCGGCATCGGCCGGCGAACCGGCCTGGCGGCAGCACCTGGCTGCCCTGCCCCTGCCGCCGGCGCATGCCCCCGAACAACCCTATCGCATGCTGGTGGCGGGCATGGGCGGCACGGGGGTGATCACCATCGGCGCCATTGTCTCGATGGCCGCGCACCTGCAAGGCCTGTCGGCCTCGGTGCTGGACCTGACCGGCCTGGCCCAGAAAGGCGGCACCGTGGTCAGCCACATCCGGCTGGCCCCGGCACATGCGCCCAACGGCCCGGTGCGGCTCGATTGGCAGCAGGCCGATGCCGCCATCCTGTGCGACCCGGTGGCCGCGGTGGCCCCCGATTCGCTGGGCGCGCTGCGCCGCGGCCACACCCAGGTGATGGTCAACACCTACGTGGCACCGGTATCCGATTTCACCCGCAATCCGGACGCTGCCTTGCGGCCCGAAGCGCTGCTGGCCAAGATCCGCCATGCGGCCGGCGCCGCCAATACGGCCGCGCTCGATGCGCACCAGGCGGCGCTGGCGCTGTTTGGCGACAGCATCCTGTCGAACATGTTCATGCTGGGCTATGCCTGGCAACGCGGCGCCGTACCGCTGTCGCATGGCGCCCTGGCGCGCGCCATCGAACTCAATGGCGTGGCGGTGCAGGCCAACCGCGACGCCTTCGAAGCCGGGCGCCTGGCGGCACACCAGCCCCGGGCGCTGGACAGCGCGCTGCGCCCCGCGGCCCAGGTGGTGGAGTTGCAAGTACCGGAATCGTTCGAGCACGTCGTGGCGCGCCGCGTGCGCGACCTGACCGCCTACCAGAACGCGGCCTATGCGCGCCGATACCGGCAACTGGTCGACCACGTGGCGCAGCGCGAACGCGAACTGACGCCCTCGGCGCGCACGCCCCGGCTGGCGATGGCGGTGGCGCGCAACCTGTTCAAGCTGATGGCCTACAAAGACGAATACGAAGTGGCACGGCTGTACACCGACGGCAGCTTCCAACAACAATTGCGCGAGCAGTTCGAGGGCGACTACACGCTGCGCTTCCATATGGCGCCGCCGCTGCTGGCCCGCAAAGACCCGCATACCGGCATCCCCCGCAAGATTGCGCTGGGGCCCGCCGCGCTGCGCGCGATGCGGGTATTGGCGCGCCTGAAGATCCTGCGCGGCACTTGGCTGGACCCGTTCGGACATAGCGCCGAGCGGCGCATGGAACGCCAACTGATCGACGAATACCTGGCCACGGTGCGAACCCTGCTGGACCAGTTGTCGCCCGCCAACCTGGCGCAGGCCGCCAGCATCGCCGCGCTGCCCGACAAGGTGCGAGGCTACGGCCATGTCAAGACGGCCAGTGTGGCAAACTACCGCAAGGCATTGCAGCACATGCTGCAACACTATGGTGCGCCGGCGCCTCCCGACGTTTCACTGCGCAAAAGCGCGTAGAACAGCACTCTGAGAGCAAGCACTACGCCGTACGCGCCTTATCGGCGCGTATGTCGCATTTAGTCACAATTAAATGGGGAACTGAACGATGGTTCTTCTTGTTCCCTACCCCCCTCATCACTAGAATTAGTGCCATACGAGGGGTGCTACACTATATGTAGTGGTCGTCAGAATTGTCGGATTCACTCCGCCTGGCGCACCGAGGCGTTCGCTCCGGTGCCGCGCGACCCCCTCCCCAGACACATCAGCAGTCGGCATGGGCACGTCCCATGCCCTTATCTACGCTATTTCCACAGGAGCTTCCATGCAGACTACGATCGCCTCTGTGACCCGGCCTTCCGCCGTGCCGCCCTCTCAAACAGATGCCCCCGCCGATGCCAACGGCGGACAATGGGCCAGCTATAACGTCATCCGGCGCAATGGCTCGGTCGTGGGTTTCGAACCCAGCAAGATCGCCATCGCCATGACCAAGGCGTTCCTGGCCGTCAATGGCGGCCAGGGTGCCGCCTCGGCGCGCGTGCGCGAGCTGGTCGAGAACCTGGCGTCGCAGGCCGTCACCGCTCTGGTGCGTAACCGCCCGGCCGGCGGCACCTTCCATATTGAAGACATCCAGGACCAGGTCGAACTGGCCCTGATGCGCTCGGGCGAACACGATGTGGCGCGTGCCTACGTGCTGTATCGCGAAAAGCGCGCCCAGGAGCGCGCTGCCGCCGCCGAGGTGCTGGAAAAAACCGCACCGGCCGCTGCCCAGGAAAGCCACCTGAATGTGGTGGACAACGGCGTGCGCCGCCCGCTTGACCTGGCCGCGCTGCGTGCCACCATCGAAGCCGCTGGCGAAGGCCTGAGCGAATTCATCGACACCGAAGCCATCCTGAAGGAAACGGTCAAGAACCTGTACGACGGCATTCCCGTCGACGAAGTGTTCAAGTCCGCCATCCTGTCGGCACGCGCGCTGGTCGAGAAAGACCCGGCCTACAGCCAGGTCACCGCGCGCCTGCTGCTGCATACGATCCGCAAGGAAGTGCTGGGCGAAGAAGTCTCGCAATCCGGCATGCTCACCCGCTACGCCGACTACTTCCCCACGTTCATCCAGCGTGGCATCGAAGGCGGCCTGCTCGACCCCAAGCTGGCCACCTATGACCTGGCACGCGTGGCCGCGGCGCTGGACGCCCGCCGCGACCTGCAGTTCGGCTACCTGGGCCTGCAGACGCTGTACGACCGCTACTTCCTGCACATCCGCGGCACCCGGATCGAATTGCCGCAGGTATTCTTCATGCGCGTGGCCATGGGCCTGGCGCTGCGCGAAGCCAACCGCGAAGCGCGCGCCATCGAGTTCTACGAGATCCTGTCGTCGTTCGACTTCATGAGCTCGACCCCCACGCTGTTCAATTCGGGCACGCTGCACTCGCAGTTGTCGTCGTGCTACCTGACCACCGTGTCCGACGACCTGGAAGGCATCTACGACGCCATCAAGGAAAACGCGCTGCTGGCCAAGTACGCCGGCGGCCTGGGCAACGACTGGACCCCGGTGCGCGCGCTGCGCAGCCACATCAAGGGCACTAATGGCGAAAGCCAGGGCGTGGTGCCGTTCCTGAAAGTCGTCAACGACACCGCCGTGGCGGTCAACCAGGGCGGCAAGCGCAAGGGCGCGGTGTGCACGTACCTGGAAACGTGGCACCTGGACATCGAAGAATTCCTCGAACTGCGCAAGAACACCGGCGACGAACGCCGCCGCACCCACGACATGAACACGGCCAACTGGATTCCCGACCTGTTCATGAAGCGCGTCATGGAAGGCGGCGAATGGACGCTGTTCTCGCCGTCGGACTGCCCCGACCTGCACGACAAGTACGGCAAGGCCTTCGAGCAAGCCTACCTGGGCTACGAAGCCCGCGTGGCCAGCGGCGAACTGAAGCTGTTCAAGAAAATGCCGGCCCTGTCGCTGTGGCGCAAGATGCTGTCGATGCTGTTCGAAACCGGCCATCCCTGGATCACCTTCAAGGACCCGTGCAACATCCGCTCGCCGCAGCAGCACGTGGGCGTGGTGCACAGCTCGAACCTGTGCACCGAGATCACCCTGAACACCAACGAATCTGAAATCGCGGTGTGCAACCTGGGTTCGGTGAACCTGGTCGCGCACATGAAGCCGGCCGCTGCCGGGGGCTTCGAACTCGATCACGACAAGCTCAAGCGCACGGTCGGCATTGCCATGCGCATGCTCGATAACGTGATCGACATCAACTACTACGCAGTCAAGAAGGCCAAAGACTCCAACGAGCGCCATCGCCCGGTGGGCATGGGCATCATGGGTTTCCAGGACTGCCTGCAGATGATGCGCGTGCCGTATGCCTCGCAAGCGGCTGTCGAATTCGCCGATCGTTCAATGGAAGCCGTGTGCTATCACGCTTACTCGGCATCGAGCGAACTGGCGCAAGAGCGCGGCCGTTATCCGTCGTATGAAGGTTCGCTGTGGTCGCGTGGCATCTTGCCGCAAGACACATTGGCAATGCTGCGTGAAGAGCGTGGTGGCCATGTCGAAGTCGATGAATCGAGCACACTCGATTGGAATGCGTTGCGCGCACGCATCAAAGAACATGGCATGCGCAACTCGAACTGCATCGCAATTGCCCCAACTGCGACGATTTCCAATATCATTGGTGTATCTGCGTGCATCGAACCTACTTTCCAGAACTTGTACGTCAAATCGAATCTCTCCGGCGAGTTCACGGTCGTAAACGATTATCTCGTGCGTGACCTGAAGAAGCTCGGTCTCTGGGACGAAGTCATGGTCGCCGACCTCAAGTACTTCGACGGCAGTCTGTCCCGTATCGATCGCGCACCTTCCGAACTTCGCGAACTCTATGCCACTGCGTTCGAAGTCGAGCCGCGCTGGCTGGTAGAGTGCGCGTCGCGTCGCCAGAAGTGGATCGACCAGGCGCAATCGCTCAACATCTACATGTCGGGCGCTTCGGGCAAGAAACTCGACGACACCTACAAGCTGGCATGGCTGCGTGGCCTGAAGACCACCTACTACCTGCGTACGCTGGGCGCCACCAGCGCTGAAAAGTCCACGGGCCGCGGCGGCGAACTGAACGCTGTCAACGCCGCCGGCCACGCCGCCTCTGCAGTCGCGGCGGCAGCCCCTGTTTTGCCTGAACCCGAAGTTCTCGGGGCGGCTTGCACCATGCGGCCGGGTGATCCCGGTTTCGAAGAGTGCGAAGCCTGCCAGTAATCACCACTGCCCCCGGAGAATTCATTCATGCTTAATTGGGAAGAAGACAATCTCGCAGTCAAACCGGCGCAATCGCCCGCTTCCGCGGCGGGCGGGCAGCCGGTCGTGCCTGCGGTCCAGCCAGCCCGCGCCGCCACCGGTGTGTTCGGCGATTCGGCGCTGCCCACCCCGGCCGCGCCCCAGCACGCAGCCAGCCTGCAGCAAAGCGGCGACGACGCCGCTGCCGCGCAACGTGTCAGGGTCGCCGACAAGCGCATCATCAACGGCAAGACTGACGTCAACCAGCTGGTTCCGTTCAAATACAAGTGGGCCTGGGAAAAATACCTAGCCACCTGCGCCAACCACTGGATGCCGCAGGAAATCAACATGTCGCGCGACATCGCCCTCTGGAAGAACCCCAACGGGCTCACCGAAGACGAGCGCCGCATCGTCAAGCGCAACCTGGGTTTCTTCGTCACGGCCGACTCGCTGGCCGCGAACAACATCGTGCTGGGCACCTATCGCCACATCACGGCGCCCGAATGCCGCCAGTTCCTGCTGCGCCAGGCGTTCGAAGAAGCCATTCACACGCACGCCTATCAATACATCGTCGAAAGCCTCGACCTGGACGAAGCCGAGATCTTCAATGCGTATAACGAAGTTCCGTCCATTCGCGCCAAAGACGAATTCCTGATCCCGTTCATCGACGCGATCGCCGACCCCAACTTCAATACAGGCACTCCCGAAGCCGACCAGACGCTGCTGAAGTCGCTGATCGTGTTCGCATGCCTGATGGAAGGCCTGTTCTTCTACGTTGGCTTCACGCAAATCCTGGCGCTGGGCCGCCAGAACAAGATGACCGGCGCCGCCGAGCAGTACATGTACATCCTGCGCGATGAATCCATGCACTGCAATTTCGGCATCGACCTGATCAACACCATCAAGCTGGAAAACC
>DASPIV010000680.1:0-3142 GCA_035628955.1 Bordetella sp. | reverse complement strand
GCCATCACGCTGCCGCTGGGCTACACCAGCAGCAAAGAATACGCCGAACTCGAATGGCCCATCGACATCCTTATCACGCTGGTGTGGGTGGCCTATGCCGTCGTGTTCTTCGGCACCATCGTGCGGCGCCGCGTACGCCATATTTATGTGGCTAACTGGTTCTTCGGCTCGTACATCCTTACCATCGCCATCCTGCACATCTTCAACAACATCGAAATACCGGTGTCCATGTGGAAGTCATACTCGGCCTATGCCGGCGTACAGGATGCCATGGTGCAATGGTGGTACGGCCACAACGCCGTGGGCTTTTTCCTGACCACCAGCTTCCTGGGCATGATGTACTACTTCGTGCCCAAGCAGGCTGGCCGGCCCATTTACTCCTACCGCCTGTCCATCGCGCATTTCTGGGCGCTGGCCTTCACCTACATGTGGGCGGGGCCACACCATCTGCTGTACACCTCGCTGCCCGACTGGACGCAATCCCTGGGCATGGCATTTTCGCTGATCCTGCTGGCTCCGTCGTGGGGCGGCATGATCAACGGCATCATGACCCTGCAGGGGGCCTGGCATCGCCTGCGTACCGACCCCATCCTGAAGTTCATGGTGACCGCGCTGTCGTTCTACGGCATGTCCACCTTCGAAGGCTCGATGATGTCGATCCGCACGGTCAATGCGCTGTCTCACTACACCGACTGGACGGTCGGCCACGTGCACTCCGGCGCGCTGGGCTGGGTGGCCATGATCACCTTCGGTTCGCTGTACTACCTGATCCCGCGCCTGTATGGCCGCACCACCATGCACAGCATGAAGGCCGTCGAACTGCATTTCTGGGTGGCCACCATCGGCGTGGTGCTCTACATCGCCGCAATGTGGATCGCCGGCGTGCAGCAAGGCCTGATGTGGCGCGACACGGCCACCGACGGCACGCTGGTCTACAGCTTCGTCGAAGAGCTCAAGACGCGTGTGCCGTACTACGTGATCCGCCTTGTGGGGGGCGCCATGTACTTGTCGGGCGTGTTCATCATGGCCTGGAACGTCTGGATGACACTGCGCGGCCAACGCGCCGTCGATCCGGTCATTCCTGCCGGCGAGCCCGCAGTCCGGCCCGCCGCCGTCGCCACGCCCGCAACTGCCTGACGAGGTTCCCATGGCCAACAAGCAACACGGTTTTTTCTCGCACCAGACCCTGGAAAAGAACATCGGCTTGATGATCGTCGCCAGCATCCTGGTGGTGTCTTTCGCGGGTCTGGTACAGATCGTCCCGCTTTTTTTCCAACATTCCATCAACCAGGCGGCGCCTGGCATCGAACCCTACAGCGCCTTGCGCCTGATGGGCCGCGATGTCTACATCCGCGAGGGCTGCGTGGGCTGTCATTCACAGCAGGTGCGCATGCTGCAGGCCGAAGTGCAGCGCTACGGCCCATACTCGGAAGCCGCCGAATCGGTATTCGACTACCCGTTCCTGTGGGGGTCCAAGCGCACCGGTCCCGACCTGGCCCGCGTGGGCGAACGCTATTCCGACGAATGGCACCGTATCCACCTGCGCGACCCGCGTCTGGTGGTGCCCGAGTCGAACATGCCTGCGTACCCCTGGCTGCAGCGTTCCATGCTCGATGGCCAGAATGTGCAGGCCCGCATGCAGGCACTGCGCGCGCTGGGCGTGCCCTACACCGACGCGGAAGTCCAGGCCGCGCCGCAAGACATTGCCGGAAAAACCGAAGAAGACGCGCTGGTCGCCTATCTGCAAGGCCTGGGCGTGGGGTTGCGCCAGGCCCGCCAAGCCGAGGCCGAACAGGCCCGCAAGGCAGCCGGGCAAGGCACGGCCACGCAAGGAAACTGACCATGCACATCATCAACGCAATCATGACGGCCGTCTCGTTGGCCACTTTCCTGGGCATCGTCTGGTGGGCCTATTCGCGTGGCCGGCAGCGCGCCAACCACGAATCGGCCATGTTGCCGTTCGCTTTGCCCGATGAAGACACGCTCGCCCCTGAAGGAGCACGGCCATGAACGATTTCAGCCACGCCTTCTTCGGCTATTTCATCGCGTTCATCGCACTGGGCGGTATTGCCTGGTGTCTGTGGTTGCTGTTCACGCAGCGTCGCTGGCTGAGTATCCGGCCGTCAGGCGTGCCGGTGGAAGACACCGGCCACGTCTGGGACGAAGACCTTACCGAACTGAACAATCCCGTGCCACGCTGGTGGACCTGGATGTATCTGTTGCTGTGCCTGTTTGCGCTGGGATATCTGCTGCTGATGCCGGGCCTGGGCATGTTCCAGGGCGTACTGGGTTACACCACGGCCGGCGAAGTGCGTCGCCACCAGGCGCAACTGGCCGAGCAGGTCAAGCCGGTATATGCGCGCTACGTCGACATGGCGGTGCCCGACATCGCCGCCGACCCGGCCGCCCGGCAGATTGGCGAGCGCCTGTTCCTGAATACGTGTGCCCAGTGCCATGGTTCGGATGCCCGCGGCGCACGCAGCTTTCCCAACCTGACCGATACCGACTGGATGCACGGCGGCACGCCCGAGACCATCGAGCAGACCATTACGCACGGCCGCCACGGCATCATGCCACCCTGGAAGGGCACTATCGACCCCGCCGCTGCCAGCGATGCGGCGCATTACGTGCGCTCGCTGTCGAACCTGGCGGCCGACCCGCTCAAGATATTCCGGGGCCGGCGCACCTACGAGACCTACTGCGTGGCCTGCCATGGCGTCGATGGCAAGGGCAATCAGGCCCTGGGTGCACCCAACCTGACCGACGGCACCTGGCTGTATGGCAGTCCCGAAGCCACTATCGTGCAAACCATTCTTGAAGGGCGCGACAACCGCATGCCCGCGCACGATGCGGTACTGACACCCGAGCAGATCAAGATCCTGACGGCCTGGGTATGGGGGCTGTCGAACTCGACACCGGCGGCAGGCGTCAGCGCGCCGCAACCGAGGTAAATCCGTAATGCAGACGCCGGAACAAACGCTGGCCGAGGTGCGTGGCAAAATTTACCCGCGTTCGGTCAGCGGTGTGTTCGCCCGCTGGCGCGTCGTGTTCGTATTCCTGACACAACTGGTGTTCTACGGGTTGCCATGGTTGCAATGGAACGGCCGCCAAGCCGTGCTTTTCGACCTGGGGGCACGCAAGT
>DASPIV010000679.1:0-3786 GCA_035628955.1 Bordetella sp. | reverse complement strand
CGTGGGTACCACGCCGCCGGTATCGCTGCGGGTCATGGCGATGGTGCCGCCCAATGCCAGTACTTTTACGCCAGGTTTGTTCATAGTGATCCTTTGCCTTCACCCAAGAGCTGCAATGCAGTGTTGCAGCAGATATTGCAGTGGTCGGCATGCGACAAGCCGTGCACCGCATCCAATGTCGCTTGCGGGCGCTGGTCGGCCATGTCGAACGGCGCATCGGTGCCCAGCACGATGCGATCGGCGCCGACCAGATCCACAAGATAGCGCAATGCCTTGGGCTCGAATACCAGGCTGTCGAAGTAAAACCGGCGCAGCAGGTCGCGCGGGTTGCCGGAACCGTGCTGGCGGGTTTCCGGGCGTACGCCATAGCCGTGAGCCAGACGGCCGATCTGATAGGGAAGAAAACCCCCGCCATGGGCCAGCAGAACCTTCAGGTCGGGCAGTTGATCCATGACACCGCTGAAAATCAGGTTGGCGGCGCAGACGGCCGTGTCCAGCGGGTTGCCGATCAGATTGGTCAGGTAGTAGTGCTCGAGCCCCAACTTGGATCCCACATAGTAGGGATGCGCGAAGACGAATACGCCCAGCTCGGCGGCCCGGCGCAGCACTGGACGGAACCGGCTTTCGGCCAGTTGCGCGCCCTCGATAGAGGTGCCGATCTCGACCGCCTTGAAGTGGTATTCGCGTACTACCCGTTCCAGTTCGGCGATCGCTGCGTCGGGATGCTGCATGGGCAGGCTGGCCATGCCGCGCAGCCGCGCGGGATGGGCCTCTACCATGTCGGCGACACCGTCGTTGACCAGCGCGGCTACGGCCAGTGCCACCTCGGCATCGGCCCAGTAATAGAACATGGGCGGCGCAGGCGAGATCACGGAAATATCGATGCCCTTGCGATCCATGGCCTCGAGTTTGGCGGCGGGATCCAGGAATTCCGCTGATAGCGGGTAGGCGTACCCCTGTTCATGGACGATCCGTCGCTCGGCACCTTCGCCCGAGAGCTGGGCGGCAAAGCCCCGCGGGTCCCGGGATATGGCGTCTATGACTCGTTGTGGAATGACGTGGCTGTGCAGGTCGATGCGCATGCGAGTGTCCTTCAGGATAGGGTCAGCGGGACAGGGCCGATTCGATCGTGGCCACACATTCGGCCAGGCTTTTCAGCACCTGTCGTTTGCGGCTTTCGCCCATGCGATTGCTGATCGACGCCACGAATACAGCGGCCATGGGGGTGCCGGTGCGATCGCGGATGGCTTTGCCCAGCGCGGTGATATCCAGCGCGGCCGTGCCTTCATCCAGCGCGAAATTCCGTTCCCGGGTTTGCCTGACTCTTTCCAGCAGCGATTCGGGAGTCAGGTGGTAGCGCCGCAACTGTGCGGCGATCTCCCGGATCACCAGGCTCACTTCGCTATCGCCCAGGCCGGCCAGCAATGCCAGGCCGCCCGCGCCGACGCCCAGCGGATGGCGGTCTCCGACATTGCGGGTCATGGTCTGGATCTCGAAGTTGCCTGCGATGCGGTTAAGGCAAACCGTATCGAGGCCGCTGCGTATCAGCAGGAAGGCCATGTCGTCAGTGGTTTGTGCCAGGTGACGCAGCGCCGGCTCGGACACATCGCGCAGATTGGATTCGGGCAATGCGGCCAGCCCCAATTCGTGCAGCAGGGGCCCCAGGCGATAGCCGCGCTGCCCGGCGTCGCGCACCAGCATGCGTTCTTGTACCAAGCGTTGCAGCAGGCGGTGCGCGGTCGATTTGTCCAGCGCAGCCATCTCGGCAATATCGATCAGCCGCAGATTGCGTGACTGGCTGGATGCGACCAACCGCAGCAGCAGCACCGCGCGCCCCACTGTCTGGGCGGCCGAGGTCGAGTTCGTCAAGGTGGTTTCCCCCTCGGGATGAAGTAAGGCATCCAGCCCGATAATTCTCATTAAATGAGATAAAAACAGGATGCCTGGTATTTATCGGCATCCCCCGAATTTGAAGGCGATGCCGAAATGATAATGCGGTGCCCAGCGTGGCCGCTACTTTTTCTTTGCATATCAATGGCAGCCTGGGCGTTACCGCATTGTCGAAGCTCTGCTTGAGAAGTGTCGACGGCATTATCGTTTTCCCTAGAAATTATTATTAAGTGGGATAAACATCGAATCGTGTTTGACCTTCTTGAGACGCCGGCACTAGGATGCATCGACACTTCAAGTTGGCCCAAACGCAGTCTGGCAGGCGGGTTCACTACCCCTGGCAGCGGCGTCAAAGTTCCGGAGGCAGTGCATGACCGAGCAAATGATCGGCAGTAGTGTGCGCGATCGAGTGGTGTACGAATCCATCTACAACCGGCGTCCGCTTGCATTGCCCAATGGCGCCCGCGTTGCGGTCTGGACCATCGTCAATCTTGAAAACTGGAACCCGGCTTCGTCGATGCCGCGCGCGGTGCTGCCCCCGCCGATGGGGCGGCCACTGCTGCCCGATATTCCGAACTGGGCGTGGCACGAGTACGGCATGCGCGTCGGTTTCTGGCGGTTCCTGGAAGCCCTGCAGGCGCGCGGCCTGAAGGCAACGCTGGCGCTCAATGGCACGGTCTGCACGCTATACCCCGAAATCTGCCAGGCCGCGCTGGCGGCCGGCTGGGAGTTCATCGGCCATGGCCATATCCAGCAACCTATGCATTCGGTTCCCGACCAGGCGGCGGCGATTGCCGACACCATCAGGGCGATCAGCGGCTTCACCGGCAAGCCGCCACGCGGCTGGGAAAGCCCGGGCCTGACCGAGACCGACGACACGATCGACCTACTGGCCGAGGCGGGCATCGAGTATGTGGCCGATTGGGTGCTGGACGACCAGCCTGTGCCGTTGCGCACGCGCGCCGGCCGGATGGTGTCGCTGCCTTACACCGTCGAGTTGAACGACGTCGTCATCAGCGCGGTACAGCAGCAGCCGTCCGACGAGATTCTGCGCCGCGGCCGGGACCAGTTCGACCGGCTGTACCAGGAAGGCGCCCGGACTCCCCGCGTGATGGCGATCTCCATCCATCCTTACCTGACCGGAGTACCGCACCGGATCAAGTACCTGGAGGCGCTCTACGACTACATCCGGGGACACGAGGGTGTGGTGATGTGGACGGGCGAGCAGATCCTGGAATGGTACCAGTCGGAAACCGCCGCGGTGAAATAGAGAGGGGAAACCCATGCCTGAACTCAGTACCTATGCGTCCAGCTATTACTCGATGACCTGGCTGGGCCCCAAGGGCTATCCCGAAAACGGCAACGCCGGCCGGTGCTATTTCACCGGAGTGATCGGCATGCTGGCCCACTTCGGTGAAAGCGATGCACTGTTCGCCGACGGAACCAGCGGCGACGGTTTCTCGTTTCGCTGGTGTCCGGCATGGGGAGCGCCGGCCTTCAATGGAGGCAAGGGCGCCTTTCACGAGATATGGGAATACACGCCACGCGTGCTCGGGTTTAGCAGCCATTGGACGGAAGACCCCGAGGGCGGCTTTGATGAGGCATTCGCGCAGCTGACCGCACTGATCGACCGCGGCGTGCCGGTGCAGGTGGGGCTGCACTACAGTTTGCTGCTGCCTTATGGCGCAGCCTCGTCGCCACGCCTGGCGTTCATGAAGTCGATCATGAAGGAAACCGGATTCGGTCATCACGTGGTGGTGGCGGGCTACGACTTGCAGCGCAAGGTAGTCACTATCTGGGAACCCAACGACCTGGCGGAGCACGCGCGCTACGAATGCCCGATCGATGTCTTCAGATTGGCCTGGGAGCAAGCCTCGCTGCGCACCGGAGACCAGT
>DASPIV010000678.1:0-14660 GCA_035628955.1 Bordetella sp. | reverse complement strand
ATACAAATGCCTGCCGGCCGCCGGCGTGCACACCGAGGCCAGATCCAGTCTTTGCCCAGGTGTACCGTCGTCCAGGTGAAAATGCACGCGATTTGCGTAAGCTGGCTCGCTGAACTGTTTACGGAAAGCCATGCGCTCGAGCGAGCGCGCGCAGTAGTGCAATTCAAACTCGGCGCCGATGGCGGTTAATCGTTGCGTCATACACAGCAGCGGGGTGATTCCGATGCCGCCCGCCAGCAATACATGATGCGCCGCGCTTTCGTCCAATTCGAAGAAATTGCGCGGTACGCCGATCCGCAGCAAATCGTTCTGTTGCACGTGGTCGTGCATGGCGCGAGAGCCGCCGCGCGACGCAGGCTCGCGCAGTACCGCTATACGATAGTGGCTGCGTTCGGACGGTTCGTTGCATAGGGAATACTGGCGCGTAATGCCGTCCGGCAAATACACATCGATATGCGAGCCGGCTGTGAACGGCGGCAGTTCGCCTCCCTGCGGATCGCTCAGTTCGAAACTGCAGATTTCGGCAGTCTCGGCCGATTTGCGGGCCACGCGGACCGTCAGGTAATTTGCATTCATGCCATGGCCCCTTTGCTACATGGCAGACAGGCCACCGTCGACCCGCAAGGTGGTGCCGGTGATGTAAGAGGCCTCGTCGCTTGCCAGCCATAGAATCGGCCATGCGATCTCTTGCGGATCCGCCCAGCGGCCGAGCAGCGACGTATCCTGGCGCTGCGTCTTCAGGACATCGACATTCTTGCCGGCCGCCTGGGCGCGGCCTATGTGGAACTCAGTCAGCGTCGATCCGGGGCATACCGCGTTGGCGCGTATGCCATATGCCGTTTCCTCGAATGCCAGCGTCCGCGTCATTGCCAGCATTCCGGCCTTGGTCGCGTCGTACAGGGCCATGCCCTTGCGGCCAGTCTCCGCATAGCAAGACGATACGTTCACGATAGCGCTCTTGCCCGATTTTCTTAATGCCGGCAAAGCCGCCTTACAGTAGTTGGACGTGCCGACCAGGTTGACGGCGACTACCGCATGCCATTCCTCGGGCGTGACATCGGCCAGGGCCGAATAATTGCGCCTGGCGGCGTTGTTGATCAGGATGTCCAGGCCGCCATGCGCCTCGAGCGCCGCGCCTACCGCGGTGCCCGCACGTGGCGCATCCGACACGTCCGCGCAGAAGACGGCGACACGCGCCCCGGGCTGGCCCCGTACGATTTGCTCCGCGGTACGAGACAGTGCCTCGGCACTGGCATCGACCAGCATGACCGACGCGCCTTGCGCGCAGAACAGCGCCGCGGTGGCCGCGCCGATACCGCCGCCGCCGCCAGTGATGAGCGCGGACTTTCCCGATAGTCTTGCGTTTCCTTGCATGGATGGTTCCAGGTCGGCCGCGCCCGCCGCGTTCCGCGTAGCCACGGGAGCGATGCGCGCGGCTGGTTTCAGTTGACTTTGATGTTCGCCGTCTTGATCACGTTGGCCCAGCGCTCGGTGTCTTCCTTGATCCAGGCCGAGAACTCCTGCGGACTGCCGGCGACAACTTCGAACTCGATACCCTCTAGCTGCTGGCGAATCTTGGGAGATTTCAGAATGCGCACAATTTCGGTGTTAAGACGCTTCATGACGGGCTCGGGCGTTCCCGCCGGCGCCAGAAAGCCTATCCATGATGTTGCGTTGAAGCCCGGATAACCGCTTTCCGCAACGGTGGGGATCTTGGGCGTCGATGCAAAGCGCGCCGCGCCCGACGACGCGATAAGACGCGCGCGGCCCTCTTTGGCATATTCCTGAATGTTGCCCGGCACCAGGAACGAGGCATCGACCTGTCCGCCGACCAAGTCCACCACCGCCGGGCCCGCACCGCGATACGGAATGTGCGTCAGGTCGATATGCGCCGCCTGCTTCAACATTTCCATCGTTAGATGAGACGAACTGCCGACCGATACCGACGCGTAGCTCATGCGATGGTTTTTGGCATAGTCGATGAACTCGGCCAGCGTCTTGACCGGCACCTGGGGATTGACAACCAGGTACTGCGAGGCCTTGACCGCCAGGGTGATAGGCGCCAAATCCTTGTCCGGGTCGTAAGGCGTCTGGGGCAGCAAAGTGGGGTTGATGCTGATAGGGCCGTTGTAGCCTACCAGCAGCGTATATCCGTCGGGCGCCGACTTGACTACGTCCATCGTGCCGATCAGGCCGCCGCCGCCGCCCTTGTTCTCGACGACGACAGGCTGGCCCAGCGCCGCCCCCAGCTCCGGCGCCACCAGCCGCGCCAGTAAATCGTTCGTGCTGCCGACGATCGGTACGACGATGCGGATGGGCTTGTTGGGTTTCCAATCGTCTGCCTGGGCGGCAGAAAACGTACAGCAGGCCGCCAGCATGGCGGTTGTCAGCGCCATGCGCCGGATGTTCATTGACATGGTTGCTCTCCTTTGGTGGTGGTGCGCTTTGCGCTTTTGTGTCGTGCTAAATGGAATAGACCTTCTGGTTCTTGCCGTCAGCCAGATGAACCGCCGCCCACTCCTGCGGTTTCTGGCTGTGCGGCAGTAATACGCCAGCCGCTCTTACGCGTTGCTGGTTGGTATCGAGCGCGGGTGGATCGGAATCCGGCTGCAAGGCCGTGGCGGCGTCAAACAGCATGCGGCGCGCCATGACGATGGCGCGGTCTGTCGGCAGCAGCTTCTCGTTGGCGTGATCCTGGATCGGCCCCATGCTTTCCTGCAGCGACGCGTCCTGGATGGCGAAGCCGAACACGCCCGAATACGCGCGCTTATCCTTCTGCGCTTGCCGGTCGATCAAATAGTCGTTGTCTTTATTGGCCTTGGGGCGGAACGAGCCGCCTGGCACATTGGTACCCGGTTCGTATTCGCAATGGACACCCTTGCCATTGTTCAGGTCACGCAGCTCCTCTTCATTCAGCGGGCGGTCGACCCGGAAGTTGATGCTCCAGGCCCAGCAATTGTGGTCATCGATGGGTACCCATACATGGCCGCCCAACGCGTGGTCGCCAAAAGGCGGAATCAAGGTGAACCAGGGGAACAGCCACTGTGTGACGCGCCAGTAGTACGAATCGGGCTCGCCATTGCGGCGGCCGAATAGCGTCAGGCCGAATGGCGTTTTCTCGATTTCGAAGATGACATTGCCGTCGGCCTTGATGTAGTCCAGCGCCTTGGTGCCTTGGTGTAGCGGATCGTGGTCGACCTCGTAGCGGTGCACATACGAAACATGGCTGGTGTCGATGCCGCCTTCCATGGCCTGCAGGTAATTGCATTCCTGCAACCGCTTGGACACGAACACATGGCTGGCCGGCAAGGTGCACCATTCCACGTTGGGCAGATCGGGCTTCTTGTCTTTGGGACCCAGGTACGCCCAAACGATGCCTGCCATCTCGGCACAGGGGTAGGCCGTGATACCCATGTGCTTGCAGGCCTGCGGCGCCGAAGGCACGTCTACGCAATTGCCATCCCGGTCGAATTTCAGCCCGTGATAGGCGCATCGGATGCCGTTTTCTTCATTGCGGCCGAAGTACAGCGAGACGCCCCGGTGCGAACAGAATTCGCTGATCAGCGCGGCCTGGCCCTCGGTGTCGCGAAAGGCTAGCAATTTCTCTCCCATGATCTGCACGCGCACCGGCGGGCAGTCAGGTTCCGGGATCTCACTGACCGCCAGAACCGGCACCCAATAGCGGCGCAGCAGTTCGCCCATTGCGGTTCCGGGCCCCGTTCGTACCAGGGTTTCAGCGGTGCTCTTGTCCATGCATGGTCTCCATTCCCACAATTTCAGTGTGGTACAAATTAGTCCGTTAGATAATACTTGAGTCCAGTATACGGACAACAAATGCGCGAGGTCAAGGTTGGCTTTTGAATACAATCCTCACGTTGAACCCAACGTGGTATGGAATCAGGCATGGAAAATGACAATCGCCAGGATGGGGTCCGAGGGGCGGTAGACCGGGCGCTGGACATCTTGTTGGCCTACCGCCCGGGAGACGAAGGGCTGACGGCGGCCGAGTTGCTCAAGCGTGTCGACCTGACCCGTCCCACGCTGTATCGGCTTATCGCGACGTTGGAGCACAACGGTTTCTTGACGTCATCGGGTGATCCGCAGCAATTCCGCCTGGGCAGCTCGGTGGCGAGGCTTGTGCATGTATGGACGTCCAGCCACAAGATCGCCGACCTGGCTTATCCGTCGCTGCAGCGCCTGTGGGAATCCACCGGTGAAACCGTGGCGCTGTTCGTGCGCGAAGGCGCCTACCGGGTCTGCTTCGCCGAACTTGCCAGTCCGCAGCCGCTCAGCTTCCGTCGTGGGGTCGGCTATCGCGAGAAGCTGGTACTGGGTGCCAGCGGCCGCACGATCCTGGCGCGCATGGACCTGACCGAAAAAGACCTGAAGCGCTATGCGGCCGACACCAAAGTGGATACCGGCGCGTACATGGTCGAACTCGAGCGGGTGCGCAAATTGGGGTATGCGACCAGCCGGCATGAACTCATTGAAGGTGCCGTCGCGGTGGCGGCACCCTATTTCAACGGCGCCGACGTCGTGGCCGGTTCGGTGTGCATCTTCGGACCCAGTGTGCGCATGACGGCCGAACGCGTCAAAGCATGCGGTGCGCTGCTGATTGAAGAAGCCGCCGTGCTGTCACGGGCGCTAGGGCAGAAACCGGCCTGAGCCGCTGCTGCGCTGGGTGTGCTGGCGCCTGTATCCGGCCGCCGACACCGGGATATGCCTATCCCTTTGTCCGGTAAAAGCCGGGCAAGGTGCGGTAAGCTTACGGTAACGATAGGCAGGCGGCGGGCCGCGTATCCCATAACACCT
The DNA here is from genome assembly GCA_035628955.1 of Bordetella sp. Lineage (GTDB taxonomy): Bacteria > Pseudomonadota > Gammaproteobacteria > Burkholderiales > Burkholderiaceae_B > Bordetella_A. Next base: position 9,848 of record DASPIV010000678.1, on the reverse strand, counting down.
GCCCCTGCTGCAAGGGCCAGAAACTTGACAAATCATTTGCTTCAAGTCTGGCAGTTTGGAACAAATTTTGCTTTTTGAGCTTTATTCAGTGGCTCTTTAGCACCAGAGGAAAATCGCCATGGCATCGGTCAATAAAGTCATCATCGTCGGCAACCTGGGGCGCGACCCCGAAGTACGCTACAGCCCCGACGGCGCGGCGATCTGCAACGTTTCCATCGCCACCACGTCGCAATGGAAAGACAAGGCCAGCGGCGAACGCCGCGAAGAAACCGAATGGCACCGGGTCGTCATGTACAACCGCCTGGCCGAGATCGCCGGCGAATACCTGAAAAAGGGCCGTTCGGTGTACATCGAAGGCCGCCTGAAGACGCGCAAGTGGCAAGACAAGGACACCGGCGCCGACCGCTACAGCACCGAAATCGTGGCTGACCAGATGCAAATGCTGGGTGGCCGCGAAGGCGGCGGGGAAGGCAGCTACGGCGGGGGCGGCGGCTACGACGATGCCGCGCCGCGCCAGCAGCGGGCCCCGGCCCAACGCCCGCCCGCGCAGCGCCCGGCACCGGCTGCTGCCGCGCCGGCCGCAGGTGGCGCAGCCAACCTGGCGGACATGGACGACGATATTCCGTTCTAACGCAAAGCGGGTGCAGTCTTCAGCTTTCCGTGGGGCGTACTGACCTCAAGAAGCCGTACAGTCACTAGCAGGGTTGGAAGGGCCCGGTATTGCACCGGGCCCAGTTTTTGAGCTTGATGCGTTCACATACGCGACGGCATCCAAGTGACCAGAGCAGGGAACCACCACAGTATGGTGATGAGTAGCGCCATCAACAGGAAATAGGGAAAGCAGACCCTGGCGATCCAGCTGATTTGTCTGTTGGTCATGCTCTGCAGCACAAATAAATTAAAACCTACCGGCGGCGTGATCTGCGCCATTTCAACTACAACGACAACAAAGATTCCAAACCATATCAGGTCGATACCTGCCGCCGTCACGGTAGGAAGCAGTACGCCCATGGTCAGTAGGATCATGGAGATCCCATCCAGAAAACATCCCAGAACGATGTAGAGCAAGGCAAGGGCGATCAGCAAGATGCCCGGCGAGAGATTCAGGCCGGCAACAAATTCAGCTATTTGCCGTGGCAGGCCCAAGTAGCCCATGGACAGTGTCAAGAATGCGGCGCCGGCCAGAATAAGCGCGATCATGCAATAAAGACGCGTTGCGCCAAACAGAGAATCACGGAACGAGGCCCAGTTCAAGGATCCTTGAGCTGCCGAGAGCACAAATGCTCCCACTACCCCGACAGCCGCCGCTTCCGTAGCGGTGGCCACACCGATGTACATGGTTCCGATCACGCCACCGATCAGGAACACCACTGGCAATAGGTGCCTGGATTCTTTCAGTTTGGTCAAAAACGAAAATTGGCCCTTATTTGCTGGAATGCGCTCAGGATGGATCAGTGCCCAAATCATCAGATATATGCTGAACAATGATGCCAGCAAGACCCCGGGAATCAAGCCGGCCAGGAATAACTTGGATATGGATACTTCAGCCGCCACTCCGTAAACAATCATCATGATCGATGGAGGTATTAGCAATCCCAAGGTACTAGCGCCCCCGAGGGATCCGATTATTTTCTCTTCCGGATAGCCGCGCCTGGTTAACTCGGGGATGGTCATCCGTCCAATGGTGGCACAGGTAGCGGTGGACGAGCCGGAAACTGCGGCAAAAATTGTGCTGCCGATAATGTTCGTATGAAGCAGCCGGCCGGGTAGTGCTTCTACCCAAGGCGCCAAGCCGCGGAACATGCTTTCCGATAGTTTGGTTCGAAAGAGTATTTCACCCATCCAGATAAACAGCGGCAGCGCGGTCAGCGTCCAGCTGCTGGAGCTTCCCCAGATGGTCAACGCCATGGCTTGCCCCGCGGCGCGCGACGAGGTGAGCTCCATTCCCAGCCAGGCCACTCCTGCCAGTGTCAATCCGATCCAGACGCCGCTGCCCAGCAGGACAAACATCGCCACCATAAGGCCGATTACGATACCCATTTCATTCATAATGGGCCTCTTCACTTTGCACCATGACGCGTTGTCCGCGAACCTCCAGTACCAATTCGTCCAAGAGCGCCATCAGTAGCGCTATCGCGCCCAGCGCCATCAGGATCTGCGGTATCCATAAAGGTGTATTGTCGGACGACGATGAGCGGTCGTTGAAAGCATAAGAGCCCAGGCACAGATGCACTGAATAGAAGGCAAGCAGCGCCGCAAGTATGACTCCCACGCTTAATGCCCACAGTTCGGTAAATCGCCTGCTGCGGCCGGCCAATTTACCGATAATCAGCGTGACCCGGATGTGCTCATTATGTTTCAGCGTGTGTGCCATGGCCAGGAATCCCGCCCCGGCCATGGAAAAGCCGGCATAAGCATCACTGCCAGGAACATTGAAATTCAACAGTCTGCCCACGATTGTCAGAAGAACCATGGTCAAAGTGCCAACCAGGCACAATGCCGCCAACCAGGCACACCCATCGTAAATGCCGTCCAGGATTTTTCGCATTTTTCCCTCAATGGATTCTGCTACAAACGTGTCGACCGCGAGACGGGCCCGCTTACGGCTTGCGGTATTCCTGCAGCAGGGCCCGGCCCTCGTTGCCTGCCTTGTCGCTCCATTGCTCCAGAATGGTGTTTCCCACTTCTTGTAGGCCTTCCTTGAGGTCGGGAGATGGCTCGGCAACAATCATTCCGTTGGCCCTCAGGGTGTCGATCGCTTGTTTGTTTTCCTTGACTGACATGGCCCACCCGCGCACTTCCGCCTCGGCTGCAGCCTTGAGGATGGCGTCCTGGGTCGTCTTGTCCAGCGCATCAAATGCTTTCTTGTTCACGACGACCACATTCTTCGGAAGCCAGCCCTGGACGTCATAGAAGTACTTCACCGTTTCCCAAAACTTTGCGTCTACGCCGGTGTTGGGTGAGGTCATCAGCACTTCCACTACGCCGGTGGCCAGTGCCTGGGTCAATTCGGCTGCCTGCACTGTCACGGGCTGGGCGTGAACCAGCTGAGCCAGGTACGAGGTTGAGGGACTATAAGAGCGAAACTTGGCGCGCCGAAAATCTTCCACGCTATCAATAGGTTTCACGCTATACAGCCCTTGCGGCGGCCATGGAACCGCATAAAGCAACTGCATACCCTGCTGGGCAAGTTTCTTCTCCAGGAAGGGCTTTTGCGCCTGGTACAGCTTCATCGCAGAGTCGTAACCAGTGGCCAGGAACGGCTGAGAGTCAGCGCCGAATATTGGCCATTCATTCTCATGGCTAAGTAAGGAAAACTCGCCAATTTGAACCTGCCCGCTCTGAACGGCGCGCTTGATTTCTGGCAGCTTGAATAGTGATGCATTGGGATGCAGCGTGATTTTCAGGCTGACCCCGGGTGCATTGGCGATGTCAGCCACGAACTGGCTCAGATTCTGCGTCTGGAAATTGGAGGGTGGATAACCTGTGGGTAAATCCCATCGCTCTTGAGCTGGCGCAGAGGTTGCACCCAACGTCAGTACTACCGATAAAAGGGAAGTACACAGTGCACGTTGTTTCATGTCTGCTCCTGAACTTAATGGGTCGAGGTTACGGAAGAGAGCGCGAGGCTAATCGTTCACTATCAGGAAACGTTGTTCACGAAAAAAGTGTACGCGCAGGCTTATGCCGCGGCAATAAGGGTTTGCGCTAGCTAAAGGGAATTGGGGTGTAAGCGCCCGGCCAATACCGCCTTCATGCGGGCAGCAGGCCAGGCTAAAGCGCAGGCTCTTTTAGTCAGCAGCCCATGACGCAGGCGGTGCGGGTCTGTACCGCATTGAACGCGACGTGCGCGCTATTTTGTAAATAGCCGGGGCGCTGGGAGAATGTCCGAAATTAATATCATGCTCGGTAGCCCAGCTGAGTCGAGATAGTCCTGGCGGCATTGATCAAACTGGAAACCTGCACGGGCGAGGGAGTTCTATTTATATGTTGAACCGAGCCCACCAGCGTCAATGCCGCCACGCAGGCACTGTTAGAGTCGAACACGGGTGCCGAGATGGCGTTGATGCCTATGATGGTTTCTTCCGGCGCCATAGCCCAGCCCTGCGCTTTTACTTGTTGGCACTCCTGCTCGAGCGCAGCCACATCAACAATTGAGTGTTTAGTGAGGCCGGCCAGTTTCTTGTTTTCCAGGCTATTCCATAGCGCGGGCTTGCCAAAAGCCAGGAAGACCTTCCCTTGCGAAGTCGTGTGCAGAGCGAACTCACTACCGGGTCGTACGCCGATCTCCATCGGCATAGTGCCGAACAGACGCTCCACAATAAGAACTTTCCCCGCTTTGTAGATCGCCAAGGTCACCGTAATGCCTGTAGCATCACGCAAAGCCTTCATGGGCTGATTCGACGCGGAAAGGAGATCAACCGATTCAGCGGCGCTACGGCCCAGCAAATGGCACTGAATTCCCGCGCGATACTTCGACGTTTCGGGGTTTTGCCATAAATAACCTTGCGCCAACAGCGTCTGCAAATGTCGGTAAACGCCTCCTTTTGCCACACCGAACTGCTCGGCCACTTCACTGACCCCGACCTCGCCCTGAGAAAACACAACCATTTCAAGGATCTGAAGGGCCGTGGTTACCGACTTCAAGCCTATATCGGAACGTTCGTCACTCATTGCAGGCGCTCTCATTCGCTACTGATAGCCGAATTCTAGCTGCTATTGAGGATGCGCCTGCCCGACCACCCCCTTACTGCCCGCACTCTGTCCGTCAGACGTACTCGGGCCGTGCCGGCGTGAACACATCCAGGTTCAATACCACTTCGCTACCTACCACTTCTATGTAATGCGTCATATTGGGTGGAATGGCGAGCAAGCCTCCTGGACCTAGCCGCACGATGTCTTCTCCGACATGAAAGTCAGCAGTACCCGCCAAGATGTAAACGAGCTGCTCATGGGGGTGAGCGTGGGGAGAGAGTTCATGGCCCGGTTGGATCCGGTGCAGCGCTAACGTTGCCCCGGAGCCACTGAACGACTTGCGTTCAATGCCAGCGCGGACCTGTGTCCAGGCAATTGATTCCCAATCGACTTTATGTACTGACATGTAAGGTCTCCAAGACTGATAAGTGTCTGGTTCAGGAAGCGGGCTCGGATGCCAGCACGGGGATCTGGCGGGCCTGGGCCAGCAAAAGACTCTGATCGGATCCGCAGATAAATACCGATATGCCATAAGCCCGCAGAGCCGGGGCCTCTTTCGGGTCCGATAAAAAAATTCCCACCGGCACTTTTCTGTCCTGACCCACCCTGGCAATGGCCTGGACGGCGGTAAGGACATCGGGATGATGAATGCTGTCCACCTTCAATGAGAGCGCCAGATCCTGTCGTCCAATAAACAGGCAATCCACGCCAGGAACGTTGGCAATCGCGTCAAGATTCTCCAGTGCCTCGGCATCTTCTATCTGACACCAGACGCTTACCCGTTGATCGCTGCTATTCAGATATTCATTGGCGTCCACCGTACCGTAGCGACCGGCGCGGGGACTGGGCGAAAAACCCCGCGCGCCCGATTCGTAGCGGCTGGCTGCGATCGCCGCGGCAGCATCCTGCGCCTTGCGGATATGCGGTACCAGCACTCCTGCCGCACCGGCGTCCAGGCATGTGTTGATAAAAGTCGGCTCACTGCTGGGGACCCGAACCAAAGCCGCGATGCCGCTTGTGCGCGCGGCCAACAACATGGTGTCGAGAGCATGAAGCCCGATGGGGGCGTGCTCGGCGTCAATCACCACACAATCCAACCCCGACAGGCCCAGGATTTCCACAACGCAGTGCGATGGCGATTTGACGAAGGTACCCAAAACACGCTGGCCCGAATGCGTGCTCTGTCGCAAGTCCGGCGTTACCGGAGGGCAAGCGGCGGCTGACATCAATCGTCCCCCTGCAGCGTGATGATTGCTCGTTCTTGAATAATAGGGCGGAAGCGTTCCTTGACGAATGTCTCGTGGCTCGAGCTATTCAGATACGCCAGCAGTTCGTGCTCGGTGTCGAACTCTACGATAAAGGCATGGGAGAACCGATCGTCGCGCTGGCTGACATTCCGGCTCTGCAGCCAGTTCTTCATGCCGGGAAACTTCTTAGGAAAGCTCATCAATTCATTGAGCATGTCTTCGCGGATGGAATCTTCGACATCATCGCGAAACCGAAACGCACAAACGTGCTTGATCTTGGCCATAATTGAATCCCTCTCGTAAGCTGGCAGAATTTCGAGCAACCGGCCAATTACTTCAACTTGCTGGTTGCGCTGTTGATACGCTGGCAGGCGTGCTCCAGATCGGCCGTGTCCGCGGCATAGGACACCCGAAAGAATCCGGCCATGCCGAACACCGAACCCGGAACGACCACCACGCCTGCTTCATCCAGCAGGTATGAACAAAAGGCCGTGTCCGATTCAATGGAATAGCCGTCTGGCGTTATACGGCCCAGCGCATCGCGGCAGGATGCCAATGCATAAAACGCACCATCCGGCAGGTTGCAGCTAATGTGTTCCGCGGCATTCAGCGCCTGCACCACTCTATCTCGCCGTTCTCGATAGATCGCTTGGTGTTTGGCTAGAAAATCCTGAGGCCCGTCCAGCGCCGCCAGCGCTGCCATCTGGCTGATCGAGCATGGTCCCGAAGTTGCCTGGGACTGCAAAGTGATCATTGACTTGATGAGTGAGCGCGGCCCGCCTCCGTAGCCAATGCGCCAACCCGTCATGCAATAGGCTTTGGATACCCCATTCACGGTAAGCGTACGGTCTTGCAGGTGGGGAGCGGCGGCAGCCATCGTCGCGAAGCGCTCTCCGTTGAACAGGAGGTGTTCGTAGATATCATCCGTCATTACCCAGACGTGAGGGTGCTTTTCCAGGACCTGCGCCAATAGTCGCAATTCGTCCTCGGTATAAGCTGCCCCGGTGGGGTTCGATGGCGAGCAAAGAACGAGCCACTTGGTTCTTGGCGTAATCGCGTCGGCCAGCTGTTGCGGCACAATCTTGAAGCCGCGTTCCTGGGTGCACATGACATAGGTCGGCACGCCGCCGCAAAGCGTGGTGACCTCGCCATATGTGGGGTAGGCCGGCACGGGGATGATCACTTCATCTCCCGCATCGATCGTGGCCATCAAGGCGTTGTAAATAACCTGCTTCGCACCCGCTGAAACGATGATTTCTTCGAGTGCGTAATTCAGCCCATTTTCCCGCTTGAACTTCCTGAGCACCGCCTCTCTAACCGGGATGGCGCCCTCGGCTGCCGTGTACCGCGTGGCACCCGCCCGCATCGCCGCGCGAGCAGCTTCCTGGATATGCTCGGGCGTATCGAAGTCGGGTTCGCCTGCAGCCAAGCCGATCAGATCTCGCCCCTGGGCCTTGAGTTCGGCGGTTTTCGCCACCAGCGCCAGCATCGGCGATCCTTTCAAGCCCTGCAGCCGGGCCGAGAAGAACCCGTTTCCTGAGTAGGTTTCCATAGTCAACCCCATTGGCACCGTTATTGAATCCCGTAATCCCGGCGCGCTGCCTCTAGCGAGACCAGGCCTTCGTCGATGTCGGCCTGGATCGCGGCGCGGTCCCGCTTCTGCGGCGGGCCGTATCCTCCGCCGCCCGGCAGTGCCAGTACGAGCCGGTCGCCGGCGGGCACGTCTTGTTGGCCTTTACCGCGCAATTTGGCACCCGAGGCCAGAGAGACCTGGCCCGATGCGCCTGGCAGTCCACCGGCGATTCCCGCGGCAGGATTGTCGACCCGTTCGAACATTGCCTGGAAACGCAGCGGCTCATTGCTCGCCGATCCGATTTCGATGACTTGACCCAGGCCGCCACGATACTGGCCGGCGCCTCCCGAATCGGCGCGCAGCTCTTTCTTCCAGAACACGATCGGAACAATCGATTCCAGGGCTTCGACTGGTATGCCCTTCATGCCCGCCGGGAAAGCGGTGGCACTCAAGCCGTCCTTGTTCGAGCGTGCGCCCATGCCACCGCTAAGAAAGCAAAACAGCTCCCACATGCGATGTTCGCCCTCGAGGCCCTTCATACCGCGGAAGTATGGGTTCCACATCATTCCTGATGCCGCCAGTGTCCGGCCGGGTAATGCCTGTTCCAGGCAGCCCATCACCGCATCGGGCAGCACGTGACCAATAATGTGGCGCGCAGAGACCGGCGCAGGCTTCAGGGGATTCAGTATGCTGCCGACAGGGGCAGTCACATCAAACGCCGACAAGGACCCGTGATTGCTGGGAACCTCCGGCGCCACAACGCACTTGATACCGTAAACGGAATAGGCGGCGGTATATGCCAATACGACGTTTATTCCATAATCGCTCTTGTCGCTGGTACCTTCGAAGTCTAGTGCAATGCGGCCATCCTTTACGGTCATGGCGACTGCAATTTTCACAGGACGGTCATACCCGTCGATATCCATTTCATGACGGAATGTTCCGGACTTCAATTTCCTGATTGCCGTCGACGTAGCTGTCTCGGAGGTATTCAGGATGTATTGTCCGATCTTCTCGACGTTGGGGTGCCCGAACTCCTGCAAGGTTTTGATCAGGCTGCTGCAGCCGGCCTCGCCCGCGGCAATGATGGCCAGTATGTCACCTTCTATCTGCAGGGGTTCACGCGAATTCGATCGCAGGATTTTCAGCAAGTCATGATTGAGTACGCCTTCGCGTACCAAGTACATGTGTGGAATCAGAACGCCTTCTTCGAACAGGTCTCGGCCGTCGGGCCCCATGCCGCGGCCGCCGAGGTCGGTCAGATGTACGGTGGCGGCAAAAAGGCCGGCCACCGAGCCATTATGAAAAGCAGGCGTCACGATCGTGACGTCGTTCAGGTGCCCGGAAGCCAGCCACGGATCGTTCGTGATGAACGAGTCGCCGGGACGCATCGTGTCGATGGGAAACTCATCCAGGAAATGCGCCACTGCCGTGGCCATCGAATTAATATGCCCCGGCGTGCCTGTTACAGCCTGCGCAATCATGCGGCCTTCCAGATCAAAGAGTCCGGCGGACAGATCGCCCGACTCCCGCACGGGCGGGCTGAAGGCTGCACGCATCATGGTTTGAGCCTGCTCTTCGCAGATGGATATCAGCCGGCTCCAGAGAATCTGCAAATCAATAACACCCCTACGCATGGCCCTTCTCCTTCTTGGCTTCCATTGCTGCCCGCGATGGCTCTTTCACCTCTATGTCCTCACAAAGGATCGCGCCTGAGGGCAATATCTGGGCCTGCATACCCACCGGTATCACTGTCGACGTTTCGTCTTCTTCAACAATGGCAGGGCCATTGACCACGGCTCCGGCCTTCAGGTCATCGCGCCAGAAGATTCCATAATCAATCTCTTCAAAGACCTGTGTATCGAAAACGCTGCGCGTGGTTGCCGCATGAGCGGTATAGGTCTCCACCGCATCGAACTCAAGCAGGCCGCCGGGGCTGGGTGCGCTTACCAGTATCGACCAAGTCAGTATTTCGACTTCGGCGCGATCGACTCTACGGCCATAAACCGTTTCGTAGCGCTGCTCGAAGGCTTCGCGCAATACCTGGTGGTCGCCAATGCTCAGCTTGCGGGCGGGGAGGTCCACCTCCAGCTCGTGTCCCTGACCGACATATCGCATCGAGACGGTTCGCGTCTCGGTAAGCGGTGCATTGCCTACCGCTGGCTGGACCACGGCGCGCGCAATCTTGCTCATGTCGCCAAGCATCGCATTGACGTCTTCCACGTCGATGCTGGATAGCTTCTGGCGCTTCGACCGTGCCAGCTCATATGCCACTGGAGCGCGCAGGAATCCCACTGCCGATCCGACGCCGGCAGCCAAGGGAATCATGAATT
>DASPIV010000677.1:0-9902 GCA_035628955.1 Bordetella sp. | reverse complement strand
TTTCCACATTGCGCCGGGACTGGCTCGGCAATGTCCGCGGCGACCTGCTGGCCGGCATCGTCGTCGCGCTCGCCCTCATTCCCGAGGCCCTGGCTTTTTCCATCATCGCCGGCGTCGATCCCCAGGTGGGCCTGTACGCCGCATTCAGTATCGCGGTCGTCTGCGCCATCGCCGGGGGGCGGCCAGGCATGATCTCGGCCGCCACCGGCGCCGTGGCGCTGGTGATCGCCTCGCTGGTGCGCGACCACGGCGTACAGTATGTGTTCGCCACCGCGGTGCTGGCCGGCCTGCTGCAGATTGGCGCCGGCCTGCTGCGGCTGGGCGCGCTGATGCGCTTCGTGTCGCGCTCGGTCATCACCGGCTTCGTCAATGCGCTGGCGATCCTGATCTTCCTGGCCCAGCTGCCCGAGCTGACCGGCGTGCACTGGACGGTCTACGCCATGACGGCGGGTGGACTGGCCATCATCTATCTGTTCCCGCGACTGAGCCGGGCTATTCCGTCGCCGCTGGTATGCATCGTGGTGCTGACCGCGATCGCCATGTGGCTGGAGCTGCCGATCCGCACCGTGGGCGACATGGGCGCATTCCCCGAGCAACTGCCCACGTTCGCGCTGCCCGGCGTGCCGCTGGACTGGCAGACCCTGTCGATCATCTTCCCCTATGCCGTGACCGTGGCCGCGGTAGGCCTGCTGGAATCGCTGATGACCGCTTCCATCATCGACGATTTCACCGACACGCCCAGCGACAAGAACCGCGAATGCAAGGGCCAGGGCCTGGCCAACATCGCGGCCGGCCTGCTTGGCGGCATGCCGGGCTGCGCCATGATCGGCCAGTCCGTCATCAACGTGAAGTCTGGCGGGCGCGGCCGCCTGTCCACTTTCACGGCGGGCGCCGTGCTGCTGGTGCTGGTGGTGTTCCTGGGCCCCTGGGCCCGGCAGATTCCCATGGCCGCCCTGGTGGCGGTGATGATCATGGTGTCGATCAGCACCTTCAGCTGGACATCGCTGCGCAATCTTGCCAAGCACCCCAGGAGTTCGTCGATGGTCATGCTGGCCACGGTGGCAGTGGTGGTCGCCACGCACAACCTGGCGCTGGGCGTACTGGTGGGCGTGCTGCTCAGCGCGGTGTTCTTCGCGTCCAAGGTGCGCGGTGTCTTGAACGTGGACTCCAGCCTGGCCGAAGACGGCACTTGCCGCGTCTATACCGTGTACGGCCAGGTGTTCTTCGCTTCGTCAGAGTCGCTGGTGTCCGAGTTCGATTTCAAGGAACCCGTGCCGCGGGTGCGCATCGATCTGTCGCACGCGCACTTCTGGGACATTACGGCGGTCGAGTCGCTGGACCGCATCGTGCACAAGTTCAGGCGCAACGGCATCGAGGTGCAAGTAACAGGCCTGAACCGCGCCAGCACTACCATGGTCGAGCGCTACGGCACCCACCACAAGGCGGGTGGCGTGGCGGACATGCCGTCCCATTAAGCGCGGCTTCGGCATCCGGCACGCGCGGCGGCCGGCTCCGCCGTCAGCCTGCGCGGCCGTAGGCGCGCAAGAAAGTATTGACGGCCAATGATGCCCATTGCTCGATCTGCGCCTGGGTCGGGCGGGCTTCAGGGTGGGTCAGGTATTCCATGTGCGGCTCGCCGCGCACCATACTGACGAACAGGCTGGCGGCCGCGTCGCGGCCGGGTTCGGCCAGGTCGATCTCGCCGGCCTCGACTGCTTGCGCCAGGTGTTCGGCCACGCGCAGGGTCATGACGCGCGGGCCGGCCAGATAAAGCGCCCGCGCCAATTGCGGAAAACGTGGCGCGTCGGCCACCGTCACGCGGAACAAGGCCAGCGCGGCGGGCGAGAGCACCACTTCCAGATAGCGTACCGCCAGTGCCTTCAAGGTCTCGGGCAGCGCGCCCGGCCGGATGGGGATGCTGCGCACCGCATCCATGAAGGCTTCGCACTCGGCTTGCACCACGGCCACGAACAGGGCTTCTTTGGTCGGGTAGTGGGCATACACGGTGGACTTCGATACGCCGGCTTCGCGCTGGATGACATCGGTCGATGCCGCGCTGTATCCCTGTGCCAGGAAGACCTTGCGGGCGCCCGCCAGCACGGCGCGCGCTTTGGCGGTGGTCGGGGCGGAAGCAGAAGATTTCACATCTGTACCTATCGGTTCGATTTTTCTTGACATTACCATATTGCTGTCATAATGTATCGAACCGAACCGTTCGGTATAGTTAATGATGGCATCGATACTCTCGAAGACCCTATCCATCCAGCCCGCCCGGGCTGCGCTGCTGCTGGTTGCGCTGATCCTGCTGGCAGGGTGTAGCGTGGGGCCGGATTTCCAGGCGCCCCAAGACGCGCTGTCGGCGGCCGCCCTGGCGCCGCGCCACGGCGGCGCGGCCAATGCCGCCCTGAGCCCGGCGCCCGTGCCGGAGCAATGGTGGCGCCTGTTCGGCGACCCGACCCTGAACCGGCTGCAGGCCCGTGCGGCATCGGGCAACCTGGACCTGCAAGCCGCCGCCAGCCGCATTGCTAAAAGCCGGGCGCGCGCCGGGATAGTGGACGCGGCGGCGCTGCCGCGGGTGGGGGCGGGTGGCAGCGTCATGCGGGAAGCGGCCAGCGAAAACGGCCGGCTGGTGGCCATGGGTGCCGGCACCGACGTGCACGAATACTGGCGGGTGGGGGTCGACGCCGGATGGGAACTCGATCTATGGGGCCGGGTGCGGCGCCTGCGCGAACAAGCCGGCGCCACGTTGCAGGCCAGCCTGTATGACCAGGAGGGGGTGCGAGTCGCCGTGGCGGCCGAACTGGCCTCGGCCTACTTTCGCCTGCGCGGGGCCCAGGCCGGGGTAGACACGGCAGGCCGTCTGCGCGATGCCGCCGCGCAGCAAGCCGCGCTGGTCCGCAGCCGCCAGCATAATGGCGCGGGCACGTATCAGGATATGGCCGCGGCACAGGCCCATTACGATGCGGCGGTTGCCCGCCTGGCCCGTGCCGTGCAGCGCCAGGATGCGCTGTTGAACGCGCTGGCGCTACTGGTGGGACAGCCGCCCCGCGCCCTGGATGCCGAGTTGGAGCGCAGCACCCCGGTGCCGGTCCGCATGCTGACGCTGCCTGTCGGCCTGCCGTCGGAACTGGCGCGCCGGCGCCCAGATATCCAGCAGGCCGAGGCCCGGCTGCGCGCGGCCACTGCGGCCATCGGCGTGGCGCAAGCCGACTTCTACCCGCGTATCGAGCTGATCGGCGCCTTGGGCACCGAGGCCTTCGATGGCGATGACCTGGGCAGTTGGGCTTCGCGGCAGTTCTTCCTGGGCCCGGTGATCTATCTGCCGGTTTTCGAGGGCGGCAAGTTGCGTGCGCGCCTGGCCCTGAGCCAGGCGCGTCAACAGGAAGCCGCCATCGCGTATCGCAGCACCGTGCTCGCGGCGTGGCACGAAATCGATGACGCCCTGGATGCCTGGGCGGCGCAGCAGCGGCACCAGGCTGCGCTGCGGCATGCCTACAGCCAAAGAGCGCAGGCTTTGCAATACGTTAGCGGTACCTATCGCGCGGGGGCTGCGGACCGCCTGGCCGTCGTGCAGGCCGAACAAGCCGTGCTGGCAGCGCGCCTGGACCTGGACGCCGCCGATACGGCGGCGGCACTGGCGGTGGTAAGCCTGTACAAGGCTCTGGGCGGCGGCTGGGACGCCCAGCCCGCGCCAGCGGCAAACGCCGGCATGTTGCAAGGGGCGCGTTAATGGATGTGGATGGCTCGGTCGCGCGGCGCCTGGCCGGCCTGCTGGGGATATTTCTGGCGGCCATGACCACCAGCCTGGCAAGCCGCATGGGCATGCTGGCGCTGGCCGATGTGCGTGGCGCGCTGGGCTTCGGTTTCGACGGCGCCTCTTGGCTGACTACCGCCCACGCGGCCGCGGAACTGACGGCCATGCCGTTTGCGGCCTGGTTCGCCATCACGATGGCGATGCGGCGTTTCGTGCTGGCTGTCATCGCATTGAGCGCGGTGGCCGCCTTGCTGGTGCCCTGGGCGCACAGCCTGGAATGGATGCTGGTGCTGCGCGTGGTGCAAGGGCTGGCGGGCGGCGCCCTGATCCCCTTGCTGATGATGGCGGCACTGAAATTCCTGCCCGCCCCGGTCAAGCTGTATGGCCTGGCACTGTATTCGCTGACGGCCACTCTGGCGCCCACGTTATCGATCTGGCTGGTGGGCCTGTGGACCGACTACTACGCCGATTGGCGCCTGGTGTATTGGCAGGCGTTGCCGCTGCTGGCCCTGGCAGGCGCCATGGCGGCCTGGGGCTTGCCCCGCGATCCGGCCCGGCCGGAACGCTGGCGGCAATGCAACTGGATGGGCCTGGCATACGGCGCGGGAGCCTTGGCCGCGCTGGCCGTGGCGCTGGACCAGGCCGTGCGCCTGGACGGCTTCCAGTCACCGTTGATCGTGTTCTGCACGGGCGCCGGCTTGCTGCTGCTGGCGGCGTATTTGTACAGCGAATGGCGGCATCCCGATCCCTTCCTGCAATTGCGGCTGCTGGCGCGCCGCAACCTGGGGCTGGGGTTCACCATCTTTGTCTGCATGCTGACCCTGCTGGCGTGTGCATCGCTGCTGCCGGTAGGGTATCTGGGGCGGGTGTGGGGGTATCGCGCGCTGCAAAGCGCACCCGTCGGCCTGATCATCGGCGTGGCGCAACTGGTGCTGGCGCCGGCGGTGGCGGCGCTGCTGTACCGCAAATGGCTCGACGCCCGCATCATGTTCGGGCTGGGCCTGATGCTGATTGCCTGCGCCTGCTGGCAAAGCGCAAACCTGACCTCGGTTTGGGTCTGGCAGCAATTCATAGGGGTGCAGGCCCTGAACGCGCTAGGCCAACCCATGGCGGTAGTGTCTTTGCTGTTCCTGGCCACCAGCGTCGTGCAACCCTCTGAAGGGCCTTATGTGTCGGGCACCATCAACACGCTCAGGGGGTTGGGCAGCCTGCTGGGCGGCACGGTGGTGGGGCAGGCGCTGGTCGTGCGCGAGCGCTGGCATGCCGAAGGCCTGCTGGACCGCCTGGGCAGGGTTGCCGGCATCGTACCCGGGGCCGACGCGCCATCGCTGGCGGCCCCGCTGCGCGAGCAGGCGTTTGTAATGGCCACCGCCGACGTCTATCGCGCCGCAGGGCTGCTGGCCCTGCTGTTGATTCCATTGGTACTCAGCCTGCATCGCCGGCAGCCGCCCACATCGTTGCCCGGCCCACCTCAATAACCTTACGGATCGCATCATGGCATTTTCCCGACGCGCGCGTGCCGGCGCGATAGTGACAGCCCTGGCCTTGCTGGCCGGCGCATTGTGGCTCGACCGCCCGGAAAGCGCGGCGGCCAGCCAGTCCACCAACTACGCGTATATACACGCCGATTTCACGCAAGTGGCCTCGCGCGTGCCGGGCACCCTGGTCCAGGTGTTGGTGGAAGACAACCAGCGTGTGGCCGCAGGCGATTTGCTGGCCACGCTGGATGACCGCGATTATGCGGCGGCGCTGGCCGGCGCCCGTGCGCAGGTGGCTGGCGCGCAGGCCGCCATCGACAGCCTGCGCGCCCAGCAAGCCCGCCAGGCGGCGACCATACGGCAGGCCGCCGCCGTCCTGGATGGCGACGATGCCGCGTTGACCTTGGCGCGGGCCGAGGCGGCGCGTTATCGCAAGCTGGCCGACGAAGGATCGGGCACCGTGCAGCAGCGCCAGCAGGCGCAGTCACAATTGCAGGTGCTGCAGGCCGGCCGCGTGCAACATGCCGCGGCCCTGGACGCGGCGCGCCGGCAGGTCGGTGTGCTGGATGCCGGGTTGCGGCAGGCCCAGGCACAGTTGGCGCAGGCCCAGGCCGCACAGGCGGCCGCCGGATTGCAGTTGTCGTATACGCGGATCACGGCGCCCATCGGGGGCGTGGTGGGACACCGGGCGCTGCGCGTGGGCGCCTATGTGGCGCCCGGCAAGCCCTTGCTGGCCATCGTGCCCCTGGACCAGTTGTATGTCGAGGCGAATTTCCGCGAGACCCAGTTGGCCCATGTGCGGCCAGGGCAGAAAGTGCGGATCGCGGTCGATGCCTTGCCCGGCGTCGAACTGACGGGCCATGTCGACAGCCTGGGGCCGGCCAGCGGCGTGACCTATGCCCCGATCGCTCCCCACAACGCCACGGGCAACTTCACCAAGATCGTTCAGCGCCTGCCGGTGCGCATCGCTTTCGACGCTGGCCAGCCCGCGCTGCAAAGGCTGCGCGTGGGCATGTCGGTGCAACCCGAGATCGATATCGGCGACAGCCACGAATAAGATCGCGCACCTGCTGCATGCCGGCCGCCGGCAGGGTGATGGCCGGCATGTGGCTTGCTGGGACGCGGCGGCTGGCACCGGGCCGATGCATGGCCCTGCCGGTATTTTGTAATTTCGGGAGTTCTGCATGCCTGACACCGCCGATCGGCCCGTGGTCCTGATCACGGGCGCTGCGGGCAACTTGGGTAGCTCGCTGGCCGGCTATCTGGAAAACGACTATTGCATCGTGGGCCTGGACCGCGAGCGCCAGGATGCCGGCTTTCCCATTTTCGCGGTAGACCTCAGTGCCGACGCGTCGGTGCGTCAGGCGTTGCAGGCCGTGCGGCAGGAATATGGCGGCAAGCTGGCCGCGGTGATCCATTTGGTGGCCTACTTTGATTCCACCGGGGCCGACAATCCGCTGTATCGCGTGGTCAACGTCGATGGCACAGCGCGCCTGCTGCGCGAATTGCGCGACGACTTCCAGGTCGAACGCTTTATCTATGCCAGCACCATGCTGGTCCACGCGCCCGGCAAGCCCGGCGAACTGATAGCCGAAGACCAGCCGTTCGGACCGGAGTACGTGTACCCGCAATCCAAGCTGCAGGCCGAAGACGTACTGCGGCGCGAGCACGGCGACATGCCGTATGCCATTTTGCGGCTGGCCGGTGTCTATGACGAGCACACGGTGGTGCCCACCCTGGCGCAACAAATCGCGCGCATCTATGAACGCGACCTGGAAAGCTACTTTTATTCGGCCTCGAACCAGGTCGGCCAATCGATGCTGCATCGGGACGACTTGCATGTAGCGGTGCGGCTGACGCTGGAACGCCGTGGCACGCTGCCGCCCGAGGCCGAAATGCTGATCGGCGAGACCGAGGCGCTGGGCTACGACGCGCTGCAGGACGAGATAGGCTACCTGATCCATGGCACCGATGACTGGCCCACGCTGCGCGTGCCCAAGGCGGTTGCCTCCACCGGCACCTGGGTGCGCGAAAAGCTCGAGCCGCTGGTGCCCGATGCGCTCGACCAAGGCGAAAAACCGTTCATCAAACCCTACATGGTCGCCATGTCGGATGCGCACTATGCCCTGGATACCGCGCGCGCGGAGGACTGGCTGGGGTGGCGGCCGCGCCATCGGCTCAAGCGCAGCCTGCCGGCCATCATCGCCAATCTGAAGCGCGACCCGATCGCCTGGTATCGCGCGCAAGGCATGACGCCGCCACAGTTCCTGCGCGACAGCGCCGGCCAGGTGGACGATGCCGAGCAATTCCGCGCCCGCCAGGTCCAGTCGTACCGCAGCGCCCATGCCGAAAACCGCTGGGCCCATTTCGTCAACATCGCCCTGGGTACCTGGCTGGTGTGCCAGCCGCCACTGGTCGGGGTGGAAGAGCCGATGCTGCGCGGAGCCGAAATCATTCTGGGCGCGCTGCTGGTGGTGTTCGCCTTCTTGTCGCTGGGCTGGCAGATGGCCTTCGCGCGATGGGTGTGCGCGGGGCTGGGCGCGCTGATCATGGCCGCGCCCTTCGTGTTCTGGACCACCAATGCAGCCGCCTATCTGTCGGATACGCTGGTCGGCGGGTTGGCATTCGGCCTGGCGGTGGGGTTGAAACCGGAACCCGGGGTGGCGCCGCTGGCCCGCATGACGGGGCCCACGACGCCGCCGGGCTGGGCCTACAACCCGTCGGACTGGACCCAGCGGGTGCCCATCATCGCCCTGGCCCTGGTGGGCCTGTATGTGTCGCGCTATCTGGCCGCCTACCAGATGGAGCATATCGGCTATGTCTGGGAACCCTTCTTCGCGGGCAGCCTGAACAACCCGCGCAATGGCACCGAAGAGATCATCACGTCGAGTGTGTCGCGCGCCTGGCCTGTGCCCGATGCCGCCGTGGGCGCCTACACCTATATGCTCGAGATCCTGACTGGCGTGGTGGGGTCGCGCGCGCGTTGGCGCACCATGCCATGGCTGGTGGTCATCTTCGGGCTGATGATCGCGCCGCTGGGTATCGTGTCCATCACCTTCGTCATCATCCAGCCCATCGTCATCGGCACATGGAGCACGCTGGCCCTGATCGGCGCTGCCGCGATGCTGGTGCAGATTCCGTATTCGCTCGACGAACTGCTGGCCACTTGCCAGTTTCTGCGGCGCCGACGCAAGGCCGGCAAGAGCTTGTTGCGGGTGTTCCTGTTTGGCGACACCGACGAGGGCCCGCACGAGGCACCCAAAGATGAATTCGACCGCCGTCCCACTGCCGTGCTGCGCGATATCGTGCAGGGCGGCGTGTCGCTGCCGCCGACTTTGTGGCTGGCGGCTGCGATCGGCGCATGGCTGATGTGTACGCGCCTGACGCTGGACACCAGCGGCACCATGGCCAATGCCGACCATCTGGTGGGGGCGCTGGTGCTGACCGTGGTGGCCATCGCAGCCGCCGAAGTGGCCCGGCTGGCGCGTTTGCTGCTGGTGCCGCTGGGCGTAGGCCTGCTGGTGGTGACGCCGGTATACGGCACCAGCCTGCTGCAGATCGGCGCCAATGTGGTGGCCGGCCTGGCGTTGATCGGCCTGGCCATTCCGCGGGGCAGGGTGGCAGGCACCTACGGAAACTGGGACAGGCTGGTCTTATAGCTACGCGGCTCCAGCCACCTGTTGCGCCGGAGCGCCATCGGGGATCAGCCGCTTGCCCAGGCTGATCACCTCGTCTTGCCGGAACGCCAGCTTTTCGTAGAACGCCACCACGGCATGGTTGCCGCCGCGTACCAGCAGGTTGATCTTGGGGCAGCCGATGGCCACCAGTTGCCGTTCCACGGCCTGCATCAGCGTCGTGGCGTAGCCGCGGCGCTGGTAGCCAGGCGCCACCGCCAGGTAATTGACCCAGCCGCGATGCCCGTCGTAGCCCGCCATGACCGAAGCCACCACCGCATAGCCCGCCGTGCCCACCAGAAACAGGTCGGGCTGCACCGTGAGCTTGCGGGCAATGTCTTTGTAGGGGTCGTTCCAGGGGCGCGTCAGGCCGCAGTCATGCCACAACTGCACAACCGCGTGGGTGTCGCAGGGCTGGAATGGCCGAATGGAAAGCGTGGGTGGGTTCATGCTTCGTTCCTTCAAGGTTGGAAACGAAGGCCGGTTCAGATGCCTCGGGCACGGTCAGGCGGGCAAACAACAAAAAGGCCACGAGATATCGTGGCCTTCGGGATAAACACCGGATAAGGTGTTTGGACAGCGCAAAGCCACTCAACGTCGACGTCGAGTGGTTCGTCGCGAAATCGCGCAAGCGGAAGCGGCAAGGGCGTAATCCATGGGCAGCAGCATACATGAACCGTAAAGCTTTGCAACTAGCCGCCCGCAGCTAGCCGTCCGCAGCTGGCCGCCTGCGGCACGCGGCGTGCTGACAGCGGCACAACCTATCCGCGAAAGCAGCTTCCATGCCCGACACCGCCATTCCCGCCTTGCCTGCCTTCGACAGCACGTGGGCGTTCTTCTCCGATCCGTACCGCTTCATATCGCGCCAGTGCCGGGCATTGAATACCGATGTGTTCCAGACCCGGCTGCTGCTGGCGCCGACGCTGTGCCTGACCGGGTCGCGCGCCGCTGAACTGTTCTATGACAGCAGCCGTTTCCAGCGTCATGGCGCCGCCC
>DASPIV010000676.1:0-3658 GCA_035628955.1 Bordetella sp. | reverse complement strand
GAGATAGATCGGCGCGGGCTTCTGCCCCATGCCCACACCCGGCGGCGTGCCGGTCGTGATCAGGTCGCCCGGATAAAGCGTCATGAAGCGGCTGATATAACTGACCAGGTGCGCCACGCCAAAGACCATCGTCCGGGTACTGCCAGCCTGGAAACGCTTGCCATTGACCTCCAGCCACATGTCGAGATCCTGAGGGTCCGCAACCTCGTCCGAGGTCACCAGCCACGGGCCGACCGGCCCAAAGGTGTCGCAACCCTTGCCCTTGTCCCAGGTGCCTCCCCGTTCGATTTGATATTCGCGCTCCGATAGGTCATTGACCACGCAGTATCCCGCCACGCAGTCCAGCGCATCGCTTTCGTCGACGTAGCGCGCCCGGGTGCCGATGACGACGCCCAACTCGACTTCCCAGTCGCTCTTGACCGACCCTTGCGGCAGCACGACCGCGTCATTGGCACCGATCACGCAACTGGTGGGTTTCATGAACAGCACAGGTTCGGCGGGAATCGGCATACCGGTCTCGGCGGCGTGGTCGGAATAGTTCAGGCCTACGCAAATGAACTTGCCCATGCCGGTATACGGCGGCGCAATGCGCACCGGATCGCTCACCAGGGGCAGCGTCGCCGGGTCGATCGCGGCCAGGCGGGCAAGAGAATCTTTCGCCAGCAGGCCGGCCGTCAGGTCGCTGATTACCGACGACAAATCTCGTACCCGGCCCTCGCGGTCTAGCAGCCCGGGCTTTTCCTGGCCTTTCACACCGAAACGCATCAGCTTCATCGAATTTCACCTTGTACTGGACAGGGCGGCACGCCATAGTGCCGCCGGTTGCAAACCCTGTTAGTGCCACGGGTGGGCCGGCCCACGGCCGTCACCCCTGATAGCGCAGCCTGCGCACGACCGCTTCGTCGACATCAATACCCAGGCCAGGTGCCATCACGGGTTCCACCCGACCCGCCTGCTGGCCGATTGCGCCGTTGACCAGCTCTTGCTGCACCACCACCGGAAACGGCTTCAACTCGAACAGCCGCGCATTCGGCGAGGCAATAGACAGGTGCAGGCTCGCGGCCGTGGTGATGGCCGTACTCCAGGCATGCGCATTGATCGCCAGGCCGGCCCGCCCCGCCAGGGCATCTATTTTGCGAAATCCCGTCACGCCCTCTGCCCGGGCAGGATCCACACCCAGCACATCGACCGTGCCGGTCTCGATCAGGCGTTGGTAGCCCGTGACGGTCCATTCGCGTTCGCCTGTGGCGATCGGTACGCGCACGGCGGCCTTCAGCGCGCGGTAGTCGTCGATATGCGTCGGATAGAAAGGCTCTTCGACCCAGCCGATGTCGTATTGCGCCATCCGGCGCACCGTGTCGATCGCCGTGCCGGCATCCCACCGGTGCCCATTGCCGACGTCTACCAGAATCTCTACCCCCGGTCCCGCTTCGCGGCGAATGCCGGCGACCAGATCAATACTGCTTTCGGGATCATGACCGACCGTCGACAGCGACTTCTTGGCCAACCCCAGCTTGACGCTGCGGTATCCCATGGCAAAGAAACCCAATACCTCGTCGATACACGCAGACAGGCTTTGCTTGTTGACGTGGCAGCTCGCACTGGCCGGCAAGCTGTCGCGCGCCCTGCCAAACAAGGCGTACAGCGGCTTGTTCTCGATCTTGCCCTGTATGTCCCACAGCGCCATGTCGATGGCGCTGCACGCAAATGACGCAATACCGCCTTCGCCGTACCACCACACATGTGCGCGCATGGCATCCCAGGCGGTCGCGCAGGACAAGTCTTCCTGCGCGAGCAACAGGGGCGCCAGGCCATCGTCGATGACCGCAACCGTTGCCCTGCATGCCTCCGGCCACATGGCAATGCCTTCACCCCACCCGACCACGCCGTCGGCCGTCTCTGCACGAACCAGCACGGTCATGCGCGGCCGGTCCAGGTCATTGGGATCGGGATAGCGAAGCACATGGCTCTCAATGCGTCCCAGCTTCATTTACACCTCGGGGCTTGACGAATTCGGAAGTCACGATATAGGCTTGCGCCGTTATTTGTCAAGTTACCAAGTTACCTGGCCAATTTACATTTGCATACTTTTGTGGCCTGGCCCGGCCCCGCCCGCTTTTTGGAATTCTGCAGCCATGACCACCCCTACGCTCAACGTCACCAGCCTCGAACGCGAGCCCGTTTCCGAACAAGTGGTCGCGCAGTTGCTGGGCATGGTGAAGGCCGGCAACTTGAAGTCCGGAGACCGCCTGCCGCCCGAACGGGACCTGGCCCAGTCCTTCGGCGTCAGCCGGCCCACCATCCGCGAGGCCGTCCGGGCGCTGGCCGTGCTGGGCGTGCTGACCACCCGCCAGGGTGGCGGCATCTACGTATCCAACCTGCGCGCCGAAACCTTGCTCAGCCCGCTGCAGTTCTTCCTGTCGCTGGAAGAAACGTCGGTGGATGCCTTGTACGACGCGCGGCAATTGATCGAAGGCGGCATCGCCTACCGTGCCGCCCGCGCGGCAACACCGGCCGATGTGCAGTACCTGCACGAGCTGATCACCCAGCAGAAGGGCGCCATCAAAGACCCCCAGGCCTATCGCAAACTGGATATCGCCTTCCACGAGCGCATCCATGGCCTGGCCAACAACCCGTTCTTGTCGCGCGCGGCAACCAGCCTGAACACACTGGGCCTGGAATTCCGCACGGTGGCTTCCGAATCCCCCCAGGTCATCGAGCAAAGCCTGCTCGACCACGCCGCCATCACCGCCGCGCTTGCGGCCAACGACGCTGCCGCCGCCGAAGCCGCCATGCGCCTGCACATGCAGAACGTGCTGGAGTCCACGCGCGCATCCATTGCCCTGCGCACGCAGGCGCCCGCGCAGCAAGGCAGCGTCGGCTGATTCTTCCCCGGCAGCATCAAGGAGACTGCAATTGAACATCACCAGACTGGACGGCAAGACCGTCGCGATCACTGGCGCCGGACGCGGCATAGGTGCGGCCGTGACGCTGCGCCTGCTGCAACTTGGCGCCCGAGTCATTGCACTGGTGCAGCCAGACACCCGGAATCCCGATCTGGACGCCATCGATGCGAGCCTCGCGGCCCGGCTGGCCATCGTACCGGCCGACGTCACCAGCACGGCAAGCGTGTCGTCGGCCGCGCAACGCTGCCGTGAACTGGCCCAGGGCATTGATGTCCTGATCAACAACGCCGGCATCATCGAACCCATCGGCAAGCTGGCCGAGGTCGACCCCGACCGCTGGGGCCAGGTCCTGGCGGTCAATGCCACAGGGGCCATGCGCAGTGCCCGGGCATTCCTGCCCATGCTCATCGAGCGCCAGGGGACCCTGGTCAACATGAGTTCGGGCGCCGCCTACAA
Source organism: Bordetella sp. (assembly GCA_035628955.1). GTDB lineage: Bacteria > Pseudomonadota > Gammaproteobacteria > Burkholderiales > Burkholderiaceae_B > Bordetella_A. The sequence goes on along the minus strand of DASPIV010000676.1, from coordinate 296 downwards.
ACCCATGGAAGGGTGGAGCGCCTACTGCTCGAGCAAGGCGGCCCTGGTCATGGTGTCGCGATCGATCGATCTCGAATACCGCGCTCAGGGTGTGCGCGTGTTCTCGCTGGGCATTCCCCCCACCGACACCTCGATGCAAGCCTCGATCCGCCATTCCGGCATCAACGAGGTCAGCCTGATTCCACAAAGCGAACTGCACCCGCCGGCCAAGACGGCCGAAGTCGTCGCCTGGCTATGCAGCCCCGAGGCCCGCGCGTTCGAAGCGCTTGAAATCGACGTGCGCGACGAAGCATTTG
>DASPIV010000675.1:0-4154 GCA_035628955.1 Bordetella sp. | reverse complement strand
AAGAGCCAGGTCACGATGCGCTATGTCGATGGCAAGCCGCACAGCATCGACACCGTGGTACTGTCCACCCAGCACTCGCCGGAATGGAGTCTGGGCGACAAGATGAAGCCCGAGTTCATCGAGGCCGTCATCGAAGACATCATCAAGCCCAGCTTTCCCGACGGCCTGATCACACCCAGCACCAAGTTCCTGGTGAACCCCACCGGCCGCTTCGTCATCGGCGGCCCGCAGGGCGATTGCGGACTGACCGGCCGCAAGATCATCGTCGATACCTACGGCGGCGCCTGCCCCCACGGCGGTGGCGCGTTCTCGGGCAAAGACCCGTCCAAGGTCGACCGCTCCGCCGCCTATGCGGCGCGCTACGTGGCTAAGAACGTGGTGGCCGCCGGCCTGGCGCGCCAGTGCCAGGTGCAGGTCAGCTACGCCATCGGCGTGGCCGAGCCCATCAACATCACGGTCTATACCGAAGGCACGGGTGTCATTCCCGACGACCAGATCGCCAGGCTGGTGCTCGAGCACTTCGACCTGCGGCCCAAGGGCATCGTCAACATGCTCGACCTGCTGCGTCCCATTTACAGCAAGACGGCGGCGTACGGCCACTTCGGCCGTTCCGAACCCGAGTTCTCGTGGGAAGCCGCCGACAAGGTCCAGGCCCTGAAGCGAGCGGCCTGAGCCCTTGACCAGGTGTCCCCAAGGTGTCTGACTCCCGCGGGGTGTCAGACACCAAAGCCGGGCTGGTTCAACAGAACAGTGCCGCAGCCAGGCACCCGCTGCAAAGGCTGCGCTAGGGCGGCGGTTGCTTTGCCGATTTTTTCGTGGCCGTGGTGCCGGTATCCGCTTCGGGCATATTCGTGCGCAGCAGTGCCATCTGCTGCGGCGAAAACAGCTGCCTGCGCAGGTTGATCAGGGCGCGGCCGAATTTCTTCTCGATCTGGCTGCCGAAGGCGGACATCATCTCGGCCATGTAGATGTCATGGCGGATCAGGGTCTCGGCCATGCGCACGATGGCGGAATGGGTGGTGTAGGCGCCCGTCAGGGTGTCGCCCAGGTTTGCCGTCAGTGCGACCCGATAATCGATGGCCAGCGTGAAAAGGTTGTCGGCGCCACCCACGCGAAAGCCGTTGCCTTCGTGCAGGTAGACCTGCGAATTGGGCCCGAAACGAAGAAACTCCACGTCTTCGCCGAACACCACGAATATCAGCTTCACGCCGCGCGCGGCCGCTTTCTTCATCTTGCCGGCATGCTGGCGCAGGATGTCGGTGGACGCCTTGATCCAGATGTGTTCCGAAGCGCCGTCGATCAGCTCATTGATTTTTTCCTGGATGCGTTCCTGGCCCTCGATGCTCCAGACGACGTTCGGGTCTTCTTCCGAGCCCAGGTCGTCCAGGCTTTGCTTCAAGCGCCCGCACACCGCGCTGATGTCATCGGAGATATCGCCCAGCAGCACGGCGGGGTCTACCGGCACGTAGCGGGCGGGGTTTTCGCTGACGGGCTGGACCGCGCGCTTTTTGGCCAGGCCTTCCAGCGCGCCGTAGGTGTTGGCGCGTGGCAGGCCGCAACGCTTGCTGATTTCGTAGGCGGTGGCCGGGCTGGCTTGCAGCAGGCTGATGTAGGCGCTGGCCTCGTACTCGGAAAACCCAAGGCGCTGTAGATCGTGGACCGGATCGGCAGAGTTCCTGCGCTTTGCGGCGGACTTTGCCGGTACGCTCTTTGACATATGACGGACTCTTGTGAAGTGCTGGCCAGGACACCCCTGGGCCGCAAAGTGTAATGCGGAACTCCGGGGTACAGCCGGCTTTGGCGGCGCCGCGGCTTCGGCCCGGCGCCGTTTTTTCGCCTGCTTGACTTTTAGTAGTAGCTATAACTACTATTAATTTTAGCCTACCTGACCCACTTGCGGCGCTTGCTGCATCCGACCCAACGATATGAGCCACGAAACCCATCTTCAGGAACTGCGGCAACGGCGCAGCAAAGCCCTTGCAATGGGGGGCGAAGAGCGCCTGGCCAAGCGGCGCGCCCAAGGGGTGCTGAATGCGCGGGAACGCCTGGACGTGTTGCTGGACGCCGGCAGTTTTTTCGAGTCGGGGCTGTTGGCCACGTCGTTCCGCCCGGAAGCGCGCGAGAAGACGCCGGCCGATGGCAAGATCGCCGGCTTCGGCGCTATTGCCGGCCGTCCCGTGGCGGTGGTATCGAACGACTTCACTGTCATGGGGGCTTCGAGCAGCGTCGTCAATGGCAAGAAGATCAAGCACGTGCGCCAGGTAGCTGCCGAATCCGGCATGCCCCTGGTCTTGCTGGGAGAATCGGCGGGCGCCCGCATGCCCGACCGGATGGGTGCGGCAGGCCGCGCCATCCTGGGGCAGGATCCCACCGAGTATCTGCGCGACCGCCGCACCCCATGGGTGTCGGCCCTGCTGGGCAGTTGCTACGGTTCGTCAACCTGGTATGCCTGCCTGTCCGATTTCGTGGTCATGCGCAAAGGCGCCACCATGGCGGTGGCCAGCGGCCGCGTGACCGAACTGGCCATCAAGCAGGCGGTGGATGCCGAAGAACTGGGTGGCTGGAAGCTGCATACCGGCACGACCGGCATCGTCGACGTGGCCGTCGATACCGACGAAGAAGCGCTGGAGGTCATCAAGCGCTTTCTTGGCTACCTGCCCAGCCACAGCGGCGAAGCGCCACCGGTGGCGCCGGTGCCACCCGGGTCCGACGATGCCATGGCCGATATCCTGGATGTGGTGCCCGAGTCGCGCGCCAAAACCTACGACAGCCGCGACGTGATCCGCCGGCTGCTCGACCGGGACAGCCTGTTCGAGCTCAAGCCGCGTTTCGGCAAGTCGATGGTGACGGGCCTGGGCCGCATGGGCGGCCGTACGGTGGGCGTGCTGGCCAACAACCCCAAGTTCAAGGGCGGGGCCATCGACGTGGAAGCCTGCGCCAAGGCCACCAGTTTCCTGGTGCTGTGCGATTCGTTCAATATTCCCATCGTCTTCCTGGTGGACCAGCCCGGCTTCCTGATCGGGATCGACGGCGAGAAACGGGGTGCGCCGGGGCGCATCATGAACTGGATGAACGCGCTGTCGCAGGTAACGGTGCCGCGTTTCGTCGTTACCCTGCGCAAGAACTACGGCCAGGCCTATCTGAACATGGGCGGCGGGCGCAATAGCGATGAAGCGGCGGCCTGGCCCTGCGCGGATTTCGGCTTCATGGACCCCGGTACCGCCGTGAACGTCCTGTACGGCGCGCGCCGGGAAGACGACCCGGAAAAATTCCAGCGGCTGGTCGACCAGGTCAACCAGGACAACGCGCCCTGGGCGCTGGCGGGGCTGTACGAAGCCAAGGACGTCATCGACCCCCGCGATACGCGCGCCTACCTGCTGCGCCTGCTGGATATTCATTCGCGCAAGCCCTCGGGGGGCATCGGCGCACACCGCCTGGCCTGCTGGCCCACCAGCTACTGACTACAACAAGCTTCAAGGAAACGCAGCCTATGTCTACCGTCAAGATCCCCAGCGACATTACCGGTACGGTCTGGAAGGTGCTGGTCAAACCGGGCGATACGGTCGAAGAAGACGATGAACTCATGATCCTGGAGTCCATGAAAATGGAAATACCGGTTACCGCGCCCGAGGCGGCCACGGTGCAGGAAATATGCGTGAGCGAAGGCCAGTCGATCTCGGAAGGCGAGCTGGTGGCGGTACTGAAGACCTGAGCCGCCACCGCCGATTTCGACACGCAGGAGCCCCGCATGCCATCGCCGTCACCGGCCACGCCCATTATTGAACAAGCGCGCCGCCAGGGCATGCCGTGCCTGGACGAACCCTCGGCCAAGCGCGTGCTGTCGCTGTACGGGCTGCGCGTGCCCCGTTCCGCGGTACTGCAAGACGCTGGCGATGCCCGGCCGGCGCTCGAGCGCCTGGATGGCCCGCTGGCGCTGAAACTGATGTCGCCCGACGTGCTGCACAAGTCGGATTTCGGCGGCGTGAAGCTAGGCCTGCGGCAGCATGACGAAGTGTGCGCGGCCATCGAGGCCATGGCGCAACGCTGTGCCGGCGCCGGTTATAGGCTGGACGGCTTCTTGCTGGAAGAGATGGCGCGGCCCGGCCATGAAGTCGTCATTGGCGGTTTCCGGGATTCGTCATTCGGGCAGGTCA
>DASPIV010000674.1:0-3778 GCA_035628955.1 Bordetella sp. | reverse complement strand
GTGGCGGCGTTCGAAAGCGAGTTCGACCAGACCCGGCATCTGCGCAAGCTGGCCCAGAAGGTGCTGGGCCGCATTACCGCGCGCGACAACATCAAGTTCGACGGCCTGTCCCGCGTATCGCACGTAACCGATGCCACCGACTGGCGGGTGGAATACCCGTTTGTGGTGTTGACGCCCGACAACGAAGCCGAAACCGCCAGCCTGGTGCGCGCCTGTATCGAACTGGGCCTGACTATCGTGCCGCGCGGCGGCGGCACTGGCTACACGGGTGGCGCCATTCCGCTGACCTGGAAAGCAGCCGTCATCAACACCGAGAAATTCGACGCCCTGGGGGCGGTCGAGTCCTGTATTTTGCCGGGCCTGAGCGAGCCGGCGGCGGTCATCCAAGCCGGCGCCGGGGTGGTCACCAAGCGGGTCGCCGAGGCCGCCGAGCAGGCCGGTTTCGTGTTTGCCGTGGATCCGACCTCGGCCGAAGCTTCTTGCGTGGGCGGCAACATCGCCATGAACGCCGGTGGGAAAAAGGCCGTGCTGTGGGGCACGGCGCTGGACAACCTGGCCTGGTGGCGCATGGTGGACCCCGATGGCAATTGGCTGGAGGTCACCCGCCTGGACCACAACCTGGGCAAGATCCACGATGTCGAGGTGGCCCGCTTTGAATTGAAATGGTTCGACGGCACTGCCCAGCCGGGCGAGAAACTGCTGCGTACTGAACAGCTCGAGATCGCTGGCCGTGTGTTCCGCAAGGAAGGCCTGGGCAAGGATGTTACCGACAAGTTCCTGGCCGGGCTGCCCGGCGTGCAGAAAGAGGGCTGCGACGGTCTGATCACCTCGGCTCGCTGGGTACTGCACCGCATGCCGCGCCACACGCGCACGGTTTGCATGGAGTTCTTCGGGCAGGCGCGCGACGCCATTCCGTCGATTGTCGAGGTCAAAGGCTATCTGGACGGCGAGGGCCGCGCGCGCGGCGCCATCCTGGCCGGCCTGGAGCACCTGGACGAACGTTATCTGCGTGCGGTGGGCTACGCCACCAAGAGCAAGCGCGGAACGCTGCCCAAGATGGTGCTGATCGGCGATATCGTCGGCGACGACGAAGACGCCGTGGCGGCCGCCGCCAGCGACGTGGTGCGGCTGGCCAACACGCGGCACGGCGAGGGCTTCGTGGCCGTCAGCGCCGAGGCGCGCAAGAAATTCTGGCTCGACCGGTCGCGCACCGCGGCCATCGCCCGGCACACCAACGCCTTCAAGATCAACGAAGACGTGGTGATCCCGCTGTCGCGCATGGGCGAATATACCGACCACATCGAGCGCATCAACATCGAACTGTCCACTCGCAACAAGCTCAAACTGCTGGATGCGCTGGACGCGTTCCTGGCGGCGCCGCTGCCGGTGGGCAAGGCCGAAGACGCCGAAGACGAAGCAACCCGGGCCGAAACGCTGGCCGAGCGCACGCGCCAGGCCATCGAGGTGCTGAGCGCCGTACGCCGCCGCTGGCAATGGCTGCTGGACAACCTGGACCTGCCCCTGCGGCAGGCCTTGCCCGACCTGTCCGGCCTGGGCATGACGCCGCTGCAGGGCGCGCTGTCTGACCGCGTGGCCGCGCAGCCGCAGGCCACCCTGTTCGATGTGCTGCAGGATCGCACCGTGCGGGTGTCCTGGAAGATCGAAGTGCTGGCGCCCATGCAGGGTATTTTCTCGGGCGGCACGGGCAAGCACATCCTGGACGAGCTCAAGGCCATCCATGCGCGCGTGCTGAAGGGCCGTGTCTTCGTGGCGCTGCACATGCATGCCGGCGACGGCAACGTGCACACCAATATCCCGGTCAATTCCGACGACTACGAAATGCTGACCGAGGCGCACCAGGCGGTGGCCCGCATCATGCAGATCGCGCGCGACCTGGATGGGGTGATTTCGGGCGAGCACGGCATCGGCCTGACCAAATACGAGTTCCTGACCGAGGCCGAACTGGCACCGTTCCAGGACTACAAGCGCCGCGTCGATCCGCACGGGCACTTCAACGCCGGCAAACTGATGCCCGGCGCCGATTTGCGCCATGCCTGGACGCCCAGCTTCAACCTGATGGGCCACGAATCGCTGATCATGCAGCAAAGCGATATCGGCGCCATTTCCGAATCCATCAAAGATTGTCTGCGCTGCGGCAAATGCAAGCCGGTGTGCGCCACGCATGTGCCGCGCGCCAACCTGCTGTATTCGCCGCGCAACAAGATCCTGGCCACTTCGCTGCTGGTCGAGGCGTTTCTGTACGAAGAGCAAACCCGCCGCGGCGTCAGCCTGAAGCACTGGGAAGAGTTCGAAGACGTGGCCGACCACTGCACGGTGTGCCACAAGTGCTACAACCCGTGCCCGGTGGATATCGATTTCGGCGATGTGTCGATGAACATGCGCGCACTGCTGCGCCGCATGGGGCGCAAGTCGTTCAATCCGGGTACTTCGGCGGCCATGTTCTTCCTGAATGCGAAGGATCCGGCCACCATCAATGCCACGCGCAAGGCCATGGTGGGGGTGGGCTACAAGGCCCAGCGCCTGGCCAATGACGTGCTGTCCAGATTCACGCGCAAGCAGACTGCCCAACCGCCGGCCACGGTGGGCAAGCCGCCGCTGCGCGAGCAGGTGGTGCACTTCGTCAACAAGAAAATGCCCGGCGGGCTGCCGAAGCAAAGCGCCCGCAAGCTGCTGGATATCGAAGACGCCAACTACGTGCCCATTATCCGCAATCCGAAGGCCACCACGGCCGATACGGAAGCGGTGTTCTATTTCCCGGGCTGCGGGTCGGAGCGGCTGTTCTCGCAAGTGGGCCTGGCTACCCAGGCCATGCTGTGGCATGCGGGCGTGCAGACGGTATTGCCGCCGGGCTATCTGTGTTGCGGTTATCCGCAACGCGGCAATGGCATGAACGACAAGGCCGAGCAGATCATTACCGACAACCGTGTGCTGTTCCACCGGATGGCCAATACGCTGAACTACCTGGACATCAAGACGGTGGTGGTGAGCTGCGGCACCTGCTACGACCAGTTGGCCGGCTATGAGTTCGACAAGATCTTCCCGGGCTGCCGCCTGATCGATATCCACGAGTACCTGCTGGAAAAAGGCATCAGGCTGGAAGGGGCCAAGGGGGTGCGATACATGTACCACGACCCCTGCCATACGCCCATGAAGCTGCAGGACCCGATGAAGACGGTGCGTTCGCTGGTGGGCGACGGCACCATCAAGACCGACCGCTGCTGCGGCGAATCGGGCACGCTGGCCGTCAGCCGCCCCGACGTATCCACCCAGGTGCGTTTCCGCAAGCAGGAAGAACTGCAGAAAAACCAGGCCGCGCTGCGCCAGGACGGCTATGCGGGCGACGTCAAAGTACTGACTTCGTGCCCGTCCTGCCTGCAAGGCCTGTCCCGCTACCAGGACGACACCGCCATGGACGCCGACTACATCGTGGTGGAAATGGCGCGCCATATCCTGGGCGAGCAGTGGATGCAGGAATATGTGGGTCGGGCCAACGCGGGCGGCATCGAGCGGGTGCTGGTGTAATCGAGCGGCAATTCCAGGTGAGTTCCAGGTGCCTGGCACCCTGCGGGAGCCAGACGCCTGGCAACGCTGGCAACGGCCGCGCGTACTGTCAGGGTACGGTCCGAACCTCGATTCCTGCCTCGCGCAGCGCATTGGTGAGTGCCTGCGCAAACACGGGGGCGTTGGGCTGGTCGCCGTGGATGCACAGGGTATCGGCGCGCACCGGCACTGCGTGGCCGTTGACCGAGCGCACCAT
>DASPIV010000673.1:0-2866 GCA_035628955.1 Bordetella sp. | reverse complement strand
CGCCTGCTGCAAGTGGTGGCACAGCGCGGTGCCCGCATGGCGACCGATAACGTGGTAGCCGACAAGGCGAGCCGGCGCCAGGGCGGCACGCGCCGTCCGCCCTCCCGGCCACCACAGTAGCCCCACCCTTTCTGCCGGCGGGCCATCGCGGTACCCCCTGTTACCCCACGGCCCGCGCGGACCAGCCGCCTTATCTTATAATTTATATTGATTACGAATCGTTCTTGTTCTTGAACTCAAAAGCTTACCTATCTGTGGGGATCCCTTGAAAATTCGTTTGCGCGCCCTGCCCGCCCGCCAGGCACCGGTCTTTACCCTGGCCATGCTGGCCGCCAGCCTGGCTACACCCGGCATCCGTGCACAGGAAGCCGCGGCCGACACTGCCGCCACCTTGCCCGCCGTACAGGTGACCGGCAGCCAGGAAACCGCCACCAGCCCGGTCGCGGGCTATGTGGCCCGGCGCAGCGCCACCGGCACCAAGACGGACACACTGCTGCGCGAGACCCCGCAGGCGATTACGGTGATCACGCGCGAACAGATCGTCGACCAGGGCGCGCAGAACGTGCAGGACGCGCTGAACTACGCCGCCGGCGTGCGCCCCAATGCCTACGGCGTGGACAACCGCGCCGATTACGTGCGCGTGCGGGGCGTCGAGCCGGTGCAGTACCTGGACGGCCTGCGGCAGTTCTTCAGCTATAACAACCCGCGCACCGACATCTATGCGCTGGAACGCATCGAAGTACTGCGCGGGCCGTCTTCCATGCTGTACGGCCAGGGCAGTACCGGCGGCGTGCTCAACCTGGTCAGCAAGCGCCCGCAGCCCGAGGCGCAGCACGAGATCGGCGTCATCGTGGGCAACCACAACCGCAAGGAAGTGCAGGCCGACCTGACCGGACCGGTAACCGAGGACGGCGAATGGCTCTACCGCGTGGTGGCGGTCGCCCGCGACAGCGGCACGCAGGTGCAATATGCGCCCAACGACCGCCTGATGCTGGCGCCATCGCTCACCTGGCAGCCCAGCGCCGCCACTTCGCTGACCCTGCAGGGCTATTTCCAGAAAGACAAAGCCGGCACCACCCAGTCATTCCTGCCATGGAGCGGCTCGGTCAGCTACAACCCCAACGGCCGGGTCCCCACGCGCCGCTTCGTCAGCGAGCCGGGCTTCGACGCCTACGACACGGAACAATTCAGCCTGGGCTGGCTGTTCGAGCACAAGTTCAACGACCGCTGGACGGTGCGCCAGAATTTCCGCAATACGATCAGCAAAGTCGACTACAAATCGATGTACCCGGATGCCTACTCGAACACCGAGGATCCGTATATCGACCCCGAACAGACCACGCTGAACCGCTACTGGTACGTTCACAAACCGCGCATGCGCACGCTGCTGGCCGACCAGAACCTGGAAGGCAAGCTGAACTGGGGCGCCACCGAGCACACGGTACTGTTCGGCGCCGACTACAGCCGGTACCGCGAAACCGGCGAGGAAGGCTCAGGAATAGGCAGCCCGCTGAACGTCTACGACCCTGTCTACGGCAATATCCCCGACTACGAGACCAGCGACACGCCCAAGACCAAGCAGGAACAACTGGGCTTTTATGCACAGGACCAGATCCGCTATCGCAACTGGATCTTCCTGGCCGGCATCCGCCACGACCGAGCCCGCAACGACGTCGAAGGCAGCGACCGCGAGACCGACAACGCCACCACCAAGCGCTTCGGCCTGCTGTATGCGGCCGACAACGGCCTGTCGCCCTATATAAGCTACAGCGAATCGTTCACCCCCATCGCCGGCACCGACGTGTACAGCAACCGCTGGAAACCCATGCGCGGCAAGCAGTGGGAACTGGGCCTGAAATACATGCCGCCCGACCAGGACCTGGAATTCACCGCGGCCGTGTACGACCTGCGCGAAAAGAACCGGCAGACGCCCGACCCGTCCAACCCCAACAACCAGGTGCAGGCCGGCAAGACCGAGACGCGCGGCGTGGAACTGGAGTTCCGCGGTCGCGTCACCAAGCAGATGGACGTGATCGCCAACTACATCTATACCGACATCGACCCTGCGCTGGAAGGCGTGCCCAAGCACATGGCTTCGCTATGGAGCAAGTACCGCTTTGCCGTGGCCGGAATGCAGGGCTTCTCGGCGGGCGCCGGCGTGCGTTACCTGGGCGCCTTCACCGACGGCGGCGCGCCCGAGACACCCGGGGTCACGCTGTTCGACGCCATGCTGGCCTATGACAGCGGCACGTGGCGCTATGCGCTGAACGTCAACAACATCGCCGACAAGACCTACGAGGTCACCTGCCTGCGGCGCGGCGACTGCTTCTACGGCCAGCGCCGCACAGTGATGCTGAGCGCGGCGTACCGGTTCTGACGCCGCCTTATTCCAGAAAGCTCCATACCATCAAGACGTGGCAGGCCGTGCCGGCCACTACAAACAAATGCCAGATGCCGTGGGCGTGCGCCCAACGGCCAGTCTGGCGATAGAACACCAGCCCCACGCTATAGCAGGCGGCGCCCCCCAGCAACCAGGCCAGGCTGGCCGGTGCCAGCGTGTCGGCAATGGGAACCGCGGCCGCCAGGCCCAGCCACCCCATGGCCACATACAGCGGCACGGCTGGCACGGTGGGCCGATGCCAGCCCGCGATCTCCCGGGTTATACCCGTTGCCGCCAATGCCCACGCGGCGGCAACCAGGGGCCAGCCCCAGTCGTGCCTGAGCGGTATCAGGCCCAGCGATGTGTAGGTCGCTGCGATCAGCAGGTAGATCATGCAATGGTCGAGTTTTTCCCAGACCGCTTTGCGGGCGCCGCGCGCGCAGTGATACATCACGGAGGTGGCGTAGACGCACACCACGGCCACCG
>DASPIV010000672.1:0-5368 GCA_035628955.1 Bordetella sp. | reverse complement strand
GCGCCAGGCGGCGGCGGGAGGCATGGCCGCCCTGCAATTGCGCCGCAAGAACGCCACGGTGGCGCAGCGTGCCGCACAGGCCCGTGCCCTGGCGCCGCTATGCCGCGAGCTGGGGGTGATGTTCCTGGTCAACGACCACTGGCAGCTGGCGCTGGAAATCGGTGCCGACGGCGCGCACCTGGGGCGCGACGACGGCGACCTGGCGCAGGCGCGTGCGCAGGCCGGCCCCGGCCTGATCCTGGGCGCCTCGTGCTACGACGATCTGGCGCGGGCCCGCCATTTGCTTGATTCAGGTGCCGACTACATCGCGTTCGGCGCGGTATTCTCTTCGTCGATCAAGCCGCAGGCGGTGCGCGCGCCGCTGGCGCTGCTGGGACAGGCGCGCGAACTGGCCGCCGGCCACGAAGCACCACGGCCAGCCGTGGTCGCCATCGGCGGCATCACCCCCGCCAACGCACTGCAAGTGGCCCAGGCCGGCGCCGACAGCATCGCCGTCATTACCGGGCTGTTCGAAGCGCCCGATATCCGGCAAGCCGCGCGGGCCTGCGCGGCGCCTTTTACCGTTCACCCTTACTACAAGCCGTCACCATGAGCAACGCCCAACTCTTCGATCGCGCCTGCCGCAGCATTCCCGGCGGTGTCAATTCCCCCGTCCGCGCCTTTCGCTCGGTGGGCGGCACGCCGCGCTTCATCAAGCGCGCGCAAGGCCCCTACATTTGGGACGAAGAAGACACCCGCTACACCGACTACGTCGGCTCGTGGGGCCCGGCCATCCTGGGCCATGCCCATCCCGACGTGGTGCAGGCGGTACGCGATGCCGCACTCGACGGCCTGTCGTTCGGCGCCCCCACGCGTGCCGAGGTCGAACTGGCCGAAGTGCTGATCGACCGCCTGCCCTCGCTGGAACAAGTGCGGCTGGTCAGTTCGGGCACCGAGGCCACCATGACGGCCATCCGCCTGGCGCGCGGCGCCACCGGCCGGGCCAAGATCGTCAAGTTCGAAGGCTGCTACCACGGCCATTCCGACAGCCTGCTGGTGAAGGCCGGCTCAGGCCTGCTGACCTTCGGCAACCCCAGCTCGGCCGGGGTGCCGCCCGAATTCGTGGCGCACACGCTGACCCTGGAATACAACAACCTGGATGCGGTGCAAGCCGCCTTTACGCAGCTTGGCGCCGAAATCGCCTGCGTGATCGTCGAGCCGGTGGCCGGCAACATGAACCTGGTCAAGCCGGCAGCCGGTTTTCTGCAAGGCCTGCGCGAGCTCTGCACGCAACATGGCGCGGTACTGATTTTCGACGAAGTCATGACTGGTTTCCGGGTCGGCCCGCAGGGCGTGCAAGGCCTGTCCGGCGTCAAGCCCGACCTGACCACCCTGGCCAAAGTCATCGGCGGTGGCATGCCCGTGGGCGCCCTGGGCGGCCGGGCCGACCTGATGGCCCACCTGGCGCCGCTGGGCAGCGTCTACCAGGCCGGCACCTTGTCGGGGAACCCGGTGGCGGTGGCGGCGGGGCTGGCTACACTGCGCCTGATCGGCCAACCCGGATTCTACGAACAACTGGCCACCCAGACCCTGCGCCTGACCGACGGGCTGCGCCTGCGCGCCCAGGCTGCCGGCATTCCTTTCGCGGCCGATGCCATCGGCGGCATGTTCGGCCTGTATTTCCGCGACACGGTGCCCGCGTCGTTTGCCGAAGTCGCGGCCGGCGACGCCGAGGCATTCAAGCACTTCTTCCATGCCATGCTGGACCGCGGCGTACATTTCGCGCCGTCCGCCTTCGAGGCCGGCTTCGTGTCGGCCACGCATGACGACACCGTCATCGACGCCACGCTCGACGCCGCCGAGGCGGTCTTTGCCGGCATGAAGGCCTGACACCCCGCCAGATTTGCCAGGTGCCTGACTTCCCGCAGGAGTGTCGGGCACCGAAGCGTGGCCAGGCCGTCTGTCCACAGCGGTGTCGGGCACCCTGCGAGAGCCAGACACTTGGCAGCAATACCTGGCACAAGAACAGCTGCGCGCAAGCCGGCTTGATGTAAGACACACCGTCGCCAGACATAGGCAACCCCGGGCCGGTTTGCCCTGAATGCATGTCTTAATATTTCCATGTTTTGCTAATTGAGTAAGCCGTGATGCCTGTCGCGGCGCTGTCTGGCACGGAGCAAACATGGGCAATGAGGCAGTAGTAGTGCAGCTCGCGCTGGATCCCGGCACGCATGTCCTGTCCGCCACGTATGCACGACCCGGCGGCCAGGCCCCCAGCCTGGGTTGGGACGACCTGAGCGTGGCCGTGCAAGCCCGGGGCTGGACACCCCTGGCGCTGGACCATCGGCGCGCCACGGCGTTCCTGAGGCAATGCCGCGATGCCGATGCGCCGGTCACTGCAGCCGTGGGCGAAGTGCTGGACAGCACTTTGCGCATCGACATCGAACCCGATCGCATGTGCGCCCTGCTGACGGTGACAGCGGCGCGCGGCGGCCATGCCGTGACCCTGGGAGACATCTACGCCGCCCTGGCCGCGCAGGACATCGTGGCCGGCATCGACAACGATGCCATCCACCATGTACTACAGCGGGGCCACTGCGTGGCAATGCCGGTGGCCCGCGGCACACCCGCGCGGCCGGGCACCCCGACGCGCTTCGAAAGCCTGATCAAGAACCCGCTGGACCGCGCACACGATGACGCTGCCCCGGTCGATTACCGCGAGCTGGGCAATCTGGTGCTGGTGGAGCCGGGCGCCGAGCTGGTGCGTCGCGTGCCGGCCGAACAGGGCGTGCCCGGGGTGGACGTATTGGGCCAGCCCGTGCCGCCCGACCCCGTGCCCGACCTGCCCTTCGCGGCCAGGCTGGGCGGCGTGGCGGCCGATGAGCGCGATCCCGGCCTGCTGCGCGCCTCGGTGGCAGGCATACCCATGTTGTTGCCGCAAGGCGCGCAGGTAAGCCCCATCGCCGAAGTCGATGCCGTCGACCTCGATTCGGGCAACATCGACTTCGATGGCACTTTGCACGTCAGGGGCGACGTCACCAACGGCATGACGGTACGGGTCAGCGGTGATGTCATCGTGGCCGGCACAGTCGAGGCCGCGCTTATCCAGGCCGGTGGCAGCCTGACGGTGAGCGGCGGCATTATCGGCATGGCGGAATCCGCGCCGGGCAAGCATGCCGCGGGCCTGCGCACGGCGCACGTGCAATGCGAGGGCTCGGTCAAGGCGCGCTTCATTGCGCATGCGGTGGTCAGCGCCGGGCAGCAAGTAGCCGTCGAACGCGAAATCCGCCAAAGCCGCATACTGGCGGGACACAGTGTTTTGGTGGGTCCACCGGGATCGCAGCACGGCGTGGTGACCGGTGGCGAGATATGCGCCCTGCTGTCGGTGCGCGCGGGCACGCTGGGCTCGATGGCCGCCGTGCCCACACTGGTGCGCGTGGGCCTGGACCCGCACGCGGCGGCGCGCCGGGCCACGCTGAAGGCACAACGCCATCGCCTGGACAAAGAAAAGGCCAAGCTCGAAAAGCTGCTGGGCTTCTTGCAGCAACACCCGGAAAAAACGGCCGGAGACCTGGGCGCGCGGGTCCGCGATACGTACGCCAGGACCCGCGCCGACCTGCAAGACCTGGACCACCAGGAAACCGAACTGGAAAGCCGGCTGCAGCCGCTGCAGTCGGCGCAGATCACCGTGGCCAGGCGCTACCACGGCGGCGTCACCTTGCAGGTCGCCGTGAAAGTAACCACCTTGCTGGAAGACCAGCCGGGCGGCAAAGCATGTCTCGAGGCCGGGCAACTGGTCATCGTGTAGCCGCCGCCCGCCCTCTTTTCAGGCGGGGATCACCGCGGTTACCTCGATCTCGACCTTGGCGCGGTCTTCGATCAGCCCGGCCACCTGAAACGCCGTCATGGGCGGGAAATGGCGCCCGATCACTTCGCGGTAGTGCTTGCCTATTTCGGGATACGAGGCCACGTACTCGGCTTTGTCGGTCACGTACCAGGTCATGCGCACGATGTGCTCGGGACCGCCGCCGCCTTCCGCCAGGATAGCCACGATGTTCTGCAGCGTTTGCCGGACCTGGCCCGCGAAGTCATCGGTCTCGAACTGCTGCTGGCCGTTCCAGCCGATCTGCCCGCCTACGAACACCAGCCGGTCGCCCACTGCAAGCTGCTTCATCACGCCGTTGGAGTATCCGCGCGGCGGCATCCAGCCGGGCGGTTGCAGAATCTTCATGGGGTCATCCTGTAGTAAGAAACGCCTGCATGCGGTGCCGCAGGTCGCCGGGAATCGCGGTAGAGCGCATGGTGCGCAGGTCTACCGTCACGATAGTCAGCGCGGCCTTCAGCCGCAGGCCGCCGTCCGGTCCCAGGAAGCGCACGCCGGCGGCGAACGACGCGCCGCCGATGCGCCGCACGCCGAGTTCCTGGCGCAGTTTCTCGTGCCAGCGGCTGGGCGCGGTGAAGTCACACTGCACCGAGGCCAGCGGCGTACCGATCTTCCGGTCGACATGCAGGGCATGGAACGGCAGGCTCATGCCCTTGTCGAACCACTCTTCGACGAAATCGTTGATCATCTCGAAGTAGCGGGGATAGAACACGATGCCGGCCGGGTCGCAATGCCGGAAGCGCACTTCCACCTCGCTGACAAAAGGCTGCGTCATGGCGGCCCGGCCCTAAGCCAGCTTGCGCAGCGCGAAACGCTGCAGCTTGCCGGTTTCGGTGCGCGGCAATGCATCGACGAACACGATGGCGCGCGGATACTTGTACGGAGCGATGGCGGCCTTCACGAAGGCCTGCAGCGCCGCCACCAGCTCGGGGCCGGCCGCGAAGCCGGGCTTGAGCACCACGAAAGCCTTGACCAGCTGGCCGCGTTCTTCGTCGGGCGCGCCGACCACGCCGCATTCGGCCACGGCCTCGTGGCGCAGCAAGGCGTCCTCGACTTCAGGGCCGGCGATGTTGTAGCCGGCCGAGACGATCATGTCGTCATTGCGCGCCTGGTAGAAGAAATAGCCGTCGTCGTCCTGCACAAAGGTGTCGCCCGGCAGGTTCCAGCCTTGCTGCACGAATCTGCGCTGGCGCTCGTCGGCCAGGTAGCGGCAGCCGGTAGGCCCCTTCAGGGCCAGCCGGCCCGGCGTGCCATTGGGCACGGGCCGCATGTCTTCATCCACCACGCAGGCCACATAGCCGGGCACCACCTTGCCGATGGCGCCGGGGCGTACCTGGTCGGGGGGGCTGGACACGAAGACGTGGATCATTTCGGTGCCGCCGATGCCGTCGATCATCTCGATGCCGGTGGCCTGCTTCCATAGCTGGCGCGTGGCGTCAGGCAGCGCCTCGCCGGCGGACACGCTTTTCTGCAGCGAGCCGATGTCGTATTGGCTGGCCAGTGCCG
>DASPIV010000671.1:0-10203 GCA_035628955.1 Bordetella sp. | reverse complement strand
CTGTTCCGCCAGATCGGCATCTATTCGGCGCAAGGCCAGTTGTACGAACCCGAAGACATCGGATCGGTGCTGTACTACCGGGAAGCGCTCGACGGGCAGATCCTCGAAGAAGGCATCACCGAGGCCGGCGCCATTTCGTCGTGGACGGCGGCCGGCACCAGTTATTCGGTCAACGGCCTGCCCATGCTGCCGTTCTATATTTACTACTCGATGTTCGGCTTCCAGCGCATCGGCGACCTAATCTGGGCTGCCGCCGACCAGCGCACGCGGGGTTTCCTGATCGGCGCCACCTCGGGTCGGACCACGCTGGGCGGCGAAGGCCTGCAGCACCAGGACGGCTCCAGCCACCTGGTGGCGGCCACCGTGCCCAATTGCCGCGCCTACGATCCGGCCCATGCCTACGAGGTCGCGATCATCCTGGAACACGGCATGCAACGCATGCTGGACGAACAGTGCGACGAGTTCTATTACCTGACCGTCACCAACGAAAACCTGGCACAGCCCAGCCTGCCCGCCAGTGACTGCCGCGAGGGCATTCTGCGTGGCATGCACCGCGTGCGCACGGCGCACGGCACGGCGCAGATACGGCTGCTGGGCGCCGGCCCCATGCTCGGCGAGGCCCTGCAGGCCGCCGAACGCCTGGAACGCGACCATGGCATCCAGGCCGAGGTCTGGAGCGTGACCAGCTTCTCGGAACTGTCTCGCGACGGCCGCGCCGCCGAACGCGAACGCACGCTGGGGCTGGGCGTGCCGACAGGCTGGATCGAGCAATGCCTGCCGGGCAACGTGCCGGTGGTGGCCGCCAGCGACTACGTGCGCGCCGTACCCGAACAGATCCGCGCCTGGATTGCCGCCCCCTACCGCACGCTGGGCACCGACGGCTTCGGCCGCAGCGACACGCGGGCACGCTTGCGCGATTTCTTCGAGGTCGGCACCGATTGGATCGTGCTTCAGGCGCTGGACCTGCTGGCTGCGACGGACGACACATTCGAGGCGGCCCTTCACGCGCTGCGCCAAGAACTGAACACCGCCGAACGCAGCTCCCCACCCTGGCTGAACTAAATGTCTGGCGCGTTGCCAGGTGTGATGTCACCGAGTGACGTCGCCCGGTGTCTGACTCCCGCCAGAGTGTCAGACACCGAACCTCCGTACCTCCTCGCACCTAGCCATTTCGCTGCACCGCAGCAAACACATCCCGCCACTTTCTGTTGAAATAGACGCCTTCGCATTTCCGGGACGGGCCGCTGGCGGCCCGTCTTCTACTTTGTCAGCCGTGCCCCAAAGGCCTCTCATCAGCATGGACGAAACTCTTACCAAACTGGCGCTCGACTACCACGCCTATCCCACTCCCGGGAAGATCTCGGTGGTTCCCACCAAGACCCTGGCCAACCAGGACGACCTGTCGCTGGCCTACTCGCCGGGCGTGGCCGCGGCCTGCATGGCCATCTTCGAACGGGGCGACGAAGCGGCGTCCATGTACACCTCGCGCGCCAACCTGGTGGGCGTCATCACCAACGGCACCGCGGTGCTGGGGCTGGGCAACATCGGGCCGCTGGCCGCCAAGCCGGTCATGGAAGGCAAGGGCTGCCTGTTCAAGAAATTCGCCGGCATCGACGTGTTCGACATCGAACTGGCCGAGACCGATCCCGACAAGCTGGTCGACATCATTGCCGCGCTCGAGCCCACGCTGGGCGGCGTCAATCTCGAAGACATCAAGGCGCCCGAATGCTTCTACATCGAGAAGAAGCTGCGCGAGCGCATGAAGATTCCCGTCTTCCACGATGATCAGCACGGCACCGCGATCATCTCGTCGGCCGCCATCCTGAACGGCCTGCAAGTGGTGGGCAAGAACATCGCCGAGGTCAAGCTGGCGGTATCGGGCGCGGGCGCCGCGGCCATTGCCTGCCTGGACCTGCTGGTGCACCTGGGAATCAAGCACGAGCACATCTATGTGGTCGATTCGCGCGGCGTCATCTGGGACGGCCGCGACGAGAACATGGAGCCCAACAAAAGACGCTACGCCCAGAAAACCGACGCCCGCACGCTGGCCGACGTGGTGCGCGATGCCGACGTGTTCCTGGGCTGCTCGACCGCCGGCGTGCTGACGGCCGACATGGTCAAGACCATGGCTCCCAAGCCGCTGATACTGGCGCTGGCCAATCCCGAGCCCGAGATCCGGCCCGAAGTGGCCCGCGCCGCCCGGCCCGACTGCATCATCGCCACCGGCCGTTCCGACTACCCGAACCAGGTCAACAACGTACTGTGCTTTCCCTTCATTTTCCGCGGCGCCATGGATGCCGGCGCCACGCGCATCACCGAGGAAATGAAGCTGGCCTGCGTGAAGGCCATCGCCGAACTGGCCCAGGCCGAACAGAATGACGAAGTGGCGCGCGCATACGCGGGCCAGGAGCTGTCGTTCGGCCCCGACTACATCATCCCCAAACCCTTCGATCCGCGCCTGATCGTGCAAATCGCGCCGGCCGTGGCGCTGGCCGCCGCCGAGTCCGGCGTGGCCGCGCGCCCCATCGAAGACATCGAGGCCTATCGCCAGAAGCTGATGGGTTTCGTGTACCACTCGGGCCAGTTGATGCGTCCGCTGTTCGCCCAGGCCAAGAAGGCGCCCAAGCGCGTCATCTATGCCGATGGCGAAGACGAACGTGTACTGCGCGCGGTGCAAACCGTGGTCGATGAAAAACTGGCGTATCCCATCCTGGTGGGCCGCCCGTCGGTAATCGAGATGCGCGTCAAGAAGGCCGGACTGCGCCTGGCGGCGGGCCAGAACATCGAGATCGTCGATCCCGAAGACGACAGCCGCTTCAACGAAACCTGGAACGCCTACTACCAGCTCAAGGGCCGCGAAGGTGTCACGCCCGCCATCGCCAAGGCGATGATCCGCAAGCACAACACCTTGATCGGCGCCATGCTGCTGCGCCGCGGCGATGCCGATGCGCTGCTGTGCGGCGTGGCCAGCAAATACGACAACCAGCTCAAGTACGTGGACGAGATCATCGGCCGCAAGCCCGGCCAGACCTATGCCGCGCTGAATGTGCTGATGCTGCCCGACCAGACACTGTTCATCACCGACACGCACGTCAACGAGAATCCGTCGGCCGAAGAAGTGGCCAGCATCACGCTGCAGGCCGCCGATGAAATGCTGCGTTTCGGCGTCATGCCCAAGATCGCCCTGCTGTCGCATTCGAACTTCGGCAGCCGCGTGACCGAATCGTCGCGCAAGATGTCGCAAGCCCGCCGCATCGTCGAACAACGCGCCCCCGAACTCGAGGTCGACGGTGAAATGCACGCCGACGCCGCGCTGTCGGAGAAGATCCGCGTACTGGCCTACCCCGACAGCAAGCTGAAGGGGCCGGCCAACCTGCTGGTCATGCCGAACCTGGACACGGGCAACATCACCTACAACATGCTCAAGATGACCGGCAGCAACGGCATTGCCATGGGGCCCATCCTGCTGGGCGCGGCTCGTCCGGTGCACATCCTGACCACCAGTGCCACCGTACGCCGCATCGTCAACATGACCGCCCTGGCGGTCGTGGATGCGCAGCAGGAAGCCGCCGAAAAGCGGTCCGCCTGATCCGGTATAGCCCAGCTACCCAGTTCTGAAGGTACGACATGCTGCAAGACGCCCTGCTAGCCTGGATCCATTATCTGGCCATCTTTTTGCTGGTGGTGGCCATGACGGCGCAAACCGTGCTGTTGCGTCCGGCCATGGCCGATACCGCCGTGCGCAGGCTGGCGCTCTACGACCGCCTGTACCTGGCCAGCGCCATCGCGGTGCTGGTCACCGGGCTGCTGCGGCTGATGATGGGCGCCAAGGGTGCGGCCTTCTATATGGCCAATCCCTGGTTCCATGCCAAGATCGGCCTGTTCGTACTGATCGCACTCTGTTCGATTCCGCCCACGCTGGCTTTCCTGCGTTGGAACAAGCAGGCGCGCCAGCATGCCGGCTACGTACCCGAGGCCGGCCAGATCAAAAAGGCGCGGCGCTGGGTCATGGTGGAAGTCCACCTGCTGGTATTGCTGCCGCTGTGCGCGGCCCTGATGGCGCGCGGCATCGGTTTATAGCGCGGTATCGCCAGGTGCCTGGCACCTGAACACATCCAGCCCCCCAGGCACATCCAAAAAAAAACCACGCTTGCGCGTGGTTTTTTCTGGCCGCACCGTCCGCATGGCGGACGGTGCCATACCGACAGGCTCAGCGCTGGTCCATGGGCGGCACGTCGCGGGTGACGGCACCCGTGAACAGCTGGCGTGGACGGCCGATCTTGTAGTCGGGATCCGACAGCATTTCGTTCCATTGGGCGATCCAGCCCACGGTGCGCGCCAGCGCGAAGATGGCGGTGAAGAGCGCGGTGGGAATGCCGATGGCGCGTTGCACGATACCCGAGTAGAAGTCGACGTTGGGGTACAGCTTGCGCTGCACGAAGTAGTCGTCTTCCAGGGCGATGCGCTCGAGTTCCATGGCCAGCTTGAACAGCGGGTCGTTTTCCAGGCCCAGCGACTGCAGCACTTCCTTGCAGGTTTCCTGCATCAGCTTGGCGCGCGGATCGTAGTTCTTGTAGACACGGTGGCCAAAGCCCATCAGGCGCACGCCCGAGTTCTTGTCCTTGACCTTTTCCATGAACTCGCCGACCTTGGCCACGCCGCCGTTGGCCTGCAGTTCTTCGAGCATCTGCAGGCAGGCTTCGTTGGCGCCGCCGTGGGCCGGGCCCCACAGGCAAGCCACGCCGGCCGAGATGGCGGCGAACGGGTTGGTGCCCGACGATCCGCACAGGCGCACGGTAGAGGTCGACGCGTTCTGTTCGTGGTCGGCGTGCAGGATGAAGATGCGGTCGAGCGCGCGCTCGACGACTTCATTGACCTTGTACTCTTCGCACGGCGTGGCGAACATCATGCGCAGGAAATTGCCGGTATACGACAAATCGTTCTGCGGGTAGATGAACGGCTGGCCTTGCGAATACTTGTACGCCATGGCCACCAGGGTCGGCATCTTGGCGATTAGGCGTATGGCCGAGATATGGCGGTGCTGCGGATTCGTGATGTCGGTCGAGTCATGGTAGAACGCCGACAGCGCGCCCACCAGGCCGGTCAGCACGGCCATCGGATGGGCATCGCGGCGGAAGCCGCGCAGGAAGAAATGCAGTTGCTCGTTCACCATTGTGTGGTGCGTCACCTGCGAATCGAAATCGGTCTTCTGTTCGCTGTTGGGCAGTTCGCCGTTCAGGATCAGGTAGCAGATATCGAGAAAGTCGCAATTGACGGCCAGTTGCTCGATGGGATAGCCGCGATACAGCAGCTCGCCCTTGTCGCCGTCAATGTAGGTGATGGCCGACTCGCACGCCGCCGTGGACATGAAGCCGGGGTCGAACGTGAACATGCCCGTCTGGCCATACAGCTTGCGGATGTCGATGACGTCGGGGCCGACCGTGCCCTTGTACACGGGAAACTCGATCGGCTGCGAGCCGTCCGAGAACGATAGAGTGGCTTTCTTGTCAGACAGGTTCATCGCTATTTCCTCACAATTAATCAGAGCTCACGCATTTTTTCGATGATGACGCGCAACTGCGGCGTATCCAGTGCCCCTTCGGGCTCTTTGCGCGCCAGCAGCAGGTCGAGCAGGTCGTTGTCGCCCAGCTCGAAAAGCTGGGCCAGCGCGTCTACATCGTCATCGGTGAGCTGCGTTTCGTATGCGTCCAGGTATCGGGTGATGATCAGGTCGTTCTCGAGCAGGCCTCGACGCGCCCGCCAACGCAGACGCGTCCGTTCCAGTTCAGTAAGGCTGCTCATATCGATCTTTGCACCGTTTTACTAGACCGTCCGGCGAACCATCAGTTCCTTGATCTTGCCGATCGCCTTGGTCGGGTTCAATCCCTTAGGACAGACGTCGACGCAATTCATGATGGTGTGGCAGCGGAACAGGCGATAAGGATCTTCCAGGTTGTCCAGGCGCTCGCCAGTGGCTTCGTCGCGGCTGTCGGCCAGGAAGCGGTATGCCTGCAGCAGGCCGGCCGGACCGACGAACTTGTCGGGGTTCCACCAGAACGAGGGGCACGAGGTCGAGCAGCAGGCGCACAGAATGCATTCGTACAGGCCATCGAGCTCTTCGCGGGCCTCGGGCGACTGCAGGCGCTCGCGCTCGGGCGGCGGCGTGTCGTTGATCAGATACGGACGGATCGAGTGGTACTGATTGAAGAAGTGCGTCATGTCCACGATCAGGTCGCGGATCACGGGCAGGCCAGGCAGCGGCTTGAGCACGATGGGCTCTTTCAGCTCGCGCAGGTTGGTCGTGCAGGCCAGCCCGTTCTTGCCGTTGATGTTCATGGCATCGGAACCGCATACGCCTTCACGGCACGAGCGCCGCAGGGCCAGGCTGTCGTCGACGTCGTTCTTGATGCGCACCAGCGCATCGAGCAGCATCTTGTCAGTGGGCTGGAGTTCGACTTCCAGCTTCTGCATGTACGGACGCTCGTCCTTGTCCGGGTCGTAGCGGTAGATCTCGAATTTGACGATTCTCTTGGTGCTCATAACGGCATCCTGCTTAGAAAGTACGCGCCTTGGGCGGGAAGGACTCGACCGTCAGGGGCTTCATCTGGACGGGCTTGTAATCCAGGCGGCCACCCTCGGAATACCACAGAGTGTGCTTCAGCCAGTTCTCGTCGTCGCGGGTTGGGTGGTCGTCCAGCGCATGCGCGCCGCGGCTCTCGTGGCGGTTGGCGGCCGACTTGATGGTGGCACGCGCCACTTCGGTCATGTTGGTCAGTTCCAGGGCCTCGATGCGCGCAGTGTTGAACACCTTGGACTTGTCCTTGAAATAGACATGCTCGGCCTGCTTGGCCAGGTCTTCGATCTGGCCCACCCCTTCGTTCAGCAGATCCAGCGTGCGGAACACGCCGCAGTGGCGCTGCATCGACACGCGGATGGCGTTGGCAACGTCTTGTGTCTTTTCGCCCGAGGTACGCGCTTCGAGCTTGGCGACGCGCTCCATGGAGAAATCGACCGCTTCCTGGGGCACCGGCTGGTGCGCATGCTGGCGCTCGGGGTGCGATTCGACGATGTGGTTGCCGGTGGCCCGGCCGAACACGATCAGGTCGAGCAGCGAGTTCGTGCCCAGGCGGTTCGCACCGTGCACCGACACCGCCGCGCATTCGCCGATGGCGTACAGGCCATTGACGACCTTGTTCTCGCCGTTCGCGTGCGTAAGCACCTGGCCGTGGTAGTTGGCCGGGATGCCGCCCATCTGGTAGTGGATGGTGGGCACGACCGGGATCGGTTCTTTGATGGGGTCGACGTTGCCGAACTTGATGGCGATTTCGCGAATGGACGGCAGGCGCTTGTTAATGACGTCGGCGCCCAGGTGGTCGAGCTTGAGCACCACATAGCTGCCGTCGGGACCGCAGCCGCGGCCTTCCTTGATTTCCTGGTCCATCGAGCGCGACACGAAATCGCGCGGCGCCAGGTCTTTCAGGGTGGGAGCGTAGCGCTCCATGAAGCGTTCGCCGTCCTTGTTCAGCAGAATGCCGCCTTCGCCGCGCACGCCTTCAGTGATCAGCACACCCGCGCCGGCCACGCCGGTGGGGTGGAACTGCCAGAATTCCATGTCTTGCAGCGGGATGCCGGCGCGAGCCGCCATGCCCAGGCCGTCGCCGGTGTTGATGAAGGCGTTGGTGGAAGCCGCCCAGATACGGCCGGCGCCGCCCGTGGCCAGCACGGTGGTCTTGGCTTCCAGGATGTAGATGTCGCCGGTTTCCATTTCCAGCGCGGTCACGCCGACCACGTCGCCCGCTTCGTTGCGCAGCAGGTCGAGCGCCATCCATTCGACGAAGAACTGGGTGCGGGCGGCTACGTTGCGCTGGTAGAGCGTATGCAGCAGTGCGTGGCCGGTGCGGTCGGCCGCGGCACAGGCGCGCTGCACGGGTTTTTCACCGAAATTGGCAGTGTGTCCACCGAATGGACGCTGGTAGATGGTGCCGTCGGCATTGCGGTCGAAAGGCATGCCGAAATGCTCGAGTTCATACACGGCATTGGGCGCTTCGCGGCACATGAATTCGATGGCGTCCTGGTCGCCCAGCCAATCCGACCCCTTCACGGTGTCGTACATGTGCCAGTACCAGTTGTCTTCGCTCATGTTGCCCAGCGACGCGCTGACGCCGCCCTGTGCGGCCACCGTGTGCGAACGCGTGGGGAAGACTTTGGACAGAACCGCCACCGACAGGCCCGCCTGGGCCAGTTGCAGCGAGCAGCGCATGCCGGCTCCGCCGGCGCCGACGACCACCACATCAAACTGGCGGCGCGGCAGTGAATTCATGACAGAGACCACGGCTTAGATACTCCAGAGGATTTGCGCGAAATAGACGATCGAACCGACCAGCCAGAGGATGGTCAGCACCTGCAGCAGCAGGCGCACGCCCGTAGGCCTGACGTAATCCATCCAGATGTCGCGCACGCCGATCCAGGCGTGCCACGCCAGCGCAAAGAAAAACAGCGTGGCCAGGATCTGGCCGACGGGCAGGGCATAAACGTGGAAGGTGAACAGCGCCTTCCAGTTTTCATACGAGAACGACGGCATGACCAGCAGGCCGACGATGAGCACCAGCGTGTACACCGCCATGATGACGGCGGTGATGCGCTGGGCGATGAAATCCACAATGCCGTAATGGGCGCCCACGACCAGGCGCTTGGGGCCAAAGTTCTTGGTGGCGGCCATTTACAGAGCTCCGAACAATTTGAGGGCGAATACGAGAGTCAGCGCCAGGCTGACACCGAAGACCACGCCGGCGCTTTTCTGGGCCGAGACCTTGTCGATGCCGATATGCAGGTCCAGCACCAGGTAGCGGATACCGGCACAGAAGTGGTGCAGGTAGCCCCATACCAGGGCCAGCAGCACCAGCTTCACCAGGGGGTTGCCCGCGTATTGGGCCACCTGCGCATAACTTTCCGGCGAGGCCACGCTGGCCGCGAACAGCGGCAGAATGACCAAGGGAAGACAGACGAACAGCAGCGCGCCGCTGATGCGGTGCAAGATGGACAGTTTGCCCGCCAAGGGCAGGCGATAGCGGGCGATTTGCGCAATGCCAATATTGCGGAACTGCGGACGTGGCTTGGCAGCGGTGTCGGACATGACGGCCTCGGTGTTACGGTGCTAGGGATTCGTGACAGCGAAATTGGGGTTGCCCTTGCGGGCAAACACGCTATTTTCGCCCAGAGAACGGGTTGGTATCAAATCGTAGGAAAAAAGCTCATCAATTCAGGCTATTGCGGTAATGGTAACGATCAGTCAGGTAGAGGCCGCGGCGGACCTCCACCGGCCGGTCGCCGTAGGTATAAGACACGCGATCGACCTGCAGTAGCGGCGTGCCGGGCTCGACGTCAAGCAGCCCGGCGATTTCGGCAGGCGCCACGACCGCGCGGATTTTTTCGTCGGCGCGCACCATGCTAACGCCGAATTCGGTCTCGAACAGACCATACAGCGGCGCCTTGCTGGCCACCAGCAATTCGATGGTCAGGCCGCGGAACACCGAACCGGGCAGCCAGATGTCGTCGACGACAGTGGGCCGGTGATTCATGGCAAGCAGGCGGCGGATGGTAACCACGGTCTCGCCGGCGCGCAGTTCCAGCGCGCGGGCGATTTCGGCCGGCGCGCGCAGGCGGCGGCATTCCAGGATGCGGCTTTCGGCGCGCCCGCCCTCGCCTTCTTCGTCGGCCGCCAGGCGCAGGAAGCGATACCGCACCCGCGCCTCGTGGTGCGTGGCCACGAAGGTGCCCTTGCCCTGGCGGCGCAGCAACAGGTGTTCGGCGGCCAGTTCATCGACGGCTTTGCGCACGGTGCCCTGGCTGACCTGGAAACGGGCCGCCAGATCGATTTCGCTGGGGATGAGTTCGCCGGGCTTCCATTCGCCGCGCTCGAGGCTTTGCACCAGCAGATCTTTGATCTGGCGATACAGCGGACTGAAAGCGGCCCCCTCGCCCGCCGTACGGGCGGCGCGATTGCGTGGAGCGGGATCGGGCCTGGGGTCTGCCATGGGAGTTATCGTAATCGTGCTTGTCGGCTACGAGGCCGGCGCTATGTGACTGGCGCTGGCGCCGTCGAAGCGTCCGCGCAGCGGACGGGCATACCGGGCAAGCATGCCATTGTGGCATAACGCGCCTGGCGTTGTCCAACGTCTTATGTCTTATATAAGATATAAGAGC
>DASPIV010000670.1:0-5897 GCA_035628955.1 Bordetella sp. | reverse complement strand
GCTCTGCCTAGAATTCGGGTTTCTGCGGCAGTTACGCGAAGATAGGCTGTTTTAGGCTCCGGGTAATCCCGGATATGACCCGATCACCATGGAATTTGCCGATATCCTGACCGCGCTGGACCCACGTCTGCCATGTGGAGAAGACCTGGAATATGACGCCGAGTTCCTGCAATTGCAGCAAGCGGCAGTCGAACGCAGCGAACAGCAGTTCGGCTCGACCATCATTCCGGCGCAACCTCCCGATTGGCGCGAAGTCGAAAAACTTGCACGCGGGTTGCTCGAGCGTACGCGCGACGTGCGCATCATGGGCTACCTGACCCAGGCCTGGACCGAAGTGCGCGGCCTGCCCGGCTATGCCGATGGGCTGACCTTGATTGCCGACACGCTGGACCGCTACTGGGATGCGGTGCATCCGCGCCTGGACAGCGTCGGCGACAACGATCCCATGCCGCGCATCAATGCGCTGGCCTCGCTGGGCGATATGGGCGGTTGTGCGCGCAGCGCGCGCTCGAGCCGGTTGGTCAATGGCGTGCATGGGCAACTGTCGCTGCGCGATGCCGAATCGGTACTGGACGGCAGCCGTTCCGATCCTGATTTCTATCCTGGCGGGCGTGCGCGCCTGGTCGAACATCTGCGCCAGGCATCGCTGCAACAGGATGGCGATCTGGCCGGGCTGGTCACTGCCATGCAGGCGCTGCGCCGCATCCAGGACCAGGTTGCCGACAAGCTGGGCCGGGAATGGGTGCCGGATTATGCGGGCATCCTGCGCACGCTGGATATGGTGCTGCAGGCCTTGGGCGATAGTGGCACCACCTCGATGGCCGAAGAAATTGTCGGGGACGCAGCGCCCGTTGCGAGCCCCGCGGCCTCGGCAACAGCCGCTGCTGCGGCTCCTGCCTTGCGTTGGCAAGACGCGCAGATCCAGTCGCGCGAAGAAGCCGCCGCCATGCTGGCCAAGGTGTGCGCGTACTTCGAGGTGCACGAACCCAGCCATCCGGCACCGTATCTGATCCGTCGCGCGCAGCAACTGATTGCGCTGAGTTTCCACGACATTATGAAGAATCTGGCGCCACAGGGCCTCGAACAATTCGAGGCCTGGCTGCCCAGGGACGCCGACGGCGGACCTGGCGCCTGAGACGCTCGAACACTCGCACCGATTTCAGGACAGGAGAGCACACATCATGGCAACGACACTGAAGGGCAGTGGACAAAAGTTCATCGCACGCAACCGCGCGCCGCGCGTGCAGATCGAATACGACGTCGAAATCTACGGCGCGGAGCGCAAGATCCAGTTGCCTTTCGTGATGGGCGTGCTGGCCGACCTGGCGGGCAAGTCGGTCGAGCCCCAGCCTGACGTGGCCGAGCGCAAGTTCCTGGACATCGACATCGACAATTTCGACGAGCGCATGAAGTCGATACAGCCGCGGGCCGCCTTCCAGGTGCCCAACACGCTGACCGGCGACGGCAACCTGAATGTCGACATCACCTTCGAAAGCATCGACGACTTTTCGCCCGCCACGGTGGCGCGCAAGGTGGGCGCGCTCAACGAGTTGCTCGATGCCCGTACGCAGCTGGCCAACCTGCTGACCTATATGGACGGCAAGACCGGCGCCGAGGAACTGATAGGAAAAGTGCTGAAGAACCCCGCGCTGATGAATGCGCTGGCGGCCGTGCCCAACCCGGATGCGGTGGCGCCCAAGGCGGACGAGCCTGAAGCCGATCCGGCCGCGAAATAAACCATAACGGAGATCGCGATGACTGCTGTGGCCAAACGCGCGGATGCCCGCACTGCCGAAACACTGGAAGCAGATGGCCTGTCGGCCCTGCTGAAGAAGGAATTCAAACCCAAGACCGAGCAAGCGCGCGAAGCGGTAGAGCATGCCGTACGCACGCTGGCGCACCAGGCGCTGGAGAACAGCGGCGTGGCCGTGTCGGCCGATGCCTACCGGACCATCCAGGCAATCATCGCCGAGATCGACCGCAAGCTGTCGGACCAGATCAACCTGGTGCTGCATCACGCCGACTTCCAGCAACTGGAAGGTGCCTGGCGCGGCTTGCACTACCTGGTGACCAACACCGAGACCGACGAGCTGCTGAAGATCCGGGTCATGTGCATCTCGAAGAAAGAACTGGGCCGCACGCTCAAGCGCCACAAAGGCGTGGGCTGGGACCAGAGCCCCATCTTCAAGCGCGTATACGAAGAAGAGTACGGCCAGTTCGGCGGCGAGCCCATCGGCTGCCTGGTGGGCGACTATCACTTCGATCACAGCCCGCCCGACGTGGAACTGCTGAGCGAGATCGCGCGCATATCGGCGGCGGCGCACTGCCCGTTCATCGCCGGCGCATCGCCCAACGTGATGCAGATGGATTCCTGGCAGGAACTGGCCAACCCGCGCGACCTGACCAAGATATTCACCAATACCGAATATGCCGCCTGGCGCAGCTTGCGTGAATCCGAGGACTCGCGCTATATCGGCCTGGCCATGCCGCGCTTCCTGGCGCGCCTGCCCTATGGGGCACGCACCAACCCGGTCGACGAGTTCGATTTCGAGGAAGACACCGACGGCGCCAACCACGACCGCTATGCCTGGGCCAACTCGGCCTACGCCATGGCGGCCAACGTCAACCGTTCATTCAAGCTTTATGGCTGGTGCACGTCGATCCGGGGCGTGGAGTCCGGCGGCGCGGTGGAAAACCTGCCGTGCCATACGTTCCCCACCGACGATGGCGGCGTGGACATGAAATGCCCCACCGAGATCGCCATCAGCGACCGGCGCGAGGCCGAGCTGGCCAAGAACGGCTTCATGCCGCTGGTGCATCGCAAGAATTCGGACTTTGCGGCGTTCATCGGCGCGCAGTCTTTGCAGAAGCCGCATGAATATTACGACGCCGATGCGTCGGCCAACGCCAAGCTGTCGGCACGCCTGCCGTATTTGTTCGCCTGCTGCCGCTTCGCGCATTACCTGAAGTGCATCGTGCGCGACAAGATCGGCTCGTTCCGCGAACGCGACGACATGGAGCGCTGGCTGAACGACTGGATCATGAATTACGTGGATGGCGACCCCGTCAATTCGTCGCAAGAAACCAAGGCGCGCAAGCCGCTGGCCGCCGCCGAGGTCCAAGTGCAGGAAATCGAGGACAACCCCGGTTATTACTCCGCCAAATTTTTCTTGCGGCCGCACTATCAGCTCGAAGGGTTGACGGTGTCGCTGCGCCTCGTGTCCAAGCTTCCGTCGCTCAAGAAAAACGACGGTTGATGGGCATTTTTCCAGGGCACGTCGTGCCGTGACTGCAACTTAGGGAGAGAGAAGTGGCTGTTGACATGTTCATGAAGATCGACGGGGCCAATGGCGAGTCGAAAGATGCCAACCACAAGAACTGGACGGACATCATTTCGTTTTCGTGGGGCGCCACACAGCCCGGCAACATGGCCAGCGGTGGCGGCCTGGGCGCCGGCAAAGCCAGCTTCAACGACCTGCACGTCGTTGCGCGCATCGACAAGGCGGCCCCGGCTGTCATGAAGCACTGCGCCAGCGGCAAGCACCTGAGCAAGATCGAATTGTCGGTGTGCAAGGCCGGTGGCCAGCAGGTCGAATATTCGAAGATCACGTTGGAAGATGTGCTGGTGTCGTCAGTGCAACTATCGGGTGAGATGAACTCGGAGTCGGTGGTGGTGAACTTCGCATTCCAGGCCGCCAAGGTCAAGCAACAGTACTGGGAGCAAACGGAGCAGGGTGGCAAGGGCGCGGAAAGCCTGGTCGCCTGGGACATCAAGCAAAACAAGGAAGTGGGCTGACGTTGTAGCCGGCCTTCTCTCCGGACGGCGCGTGGCCCAGGGCCGCACGCCGGCTTTCCGTTTCTTTCCGCGGTGCCTTGCCATGACCAAACCCGCAGTTGCGCTGCGCGAAAGCAGCTTGTCCCAGCACCTGGATGCGGTGCAGGCACAGATACGCCGCCAGCCGGCCGACGCCGACTTGCGCGCGCAGTTGTTCCAGCTGATGGTGGTGCAGGGCGATTGGACCCGGGCGGCCGAGCAATTGAAGCTCTGCGCCCAATTGAATTCCCAGGCGCAACCCATGGCGGTGGTGTACGAACATGCCATCGCCGCCGAGCGCCAGCGCGAGAGCGTGCTGGCCGGCCAGGGCGAGCCGGCGTATTTCGGCGCCCCTCCCGACTGGTTCGACCATATGGTGCGGGCGCTTCGCCTGGATAGCGCCGACCCTGCGCAGGCCGCCGAACTGCGTGCTCGCGCCTACGACGCCGCCCAGGTGCGTGGCGGCCGGCTGGAAGGTTCGGCGGATGCGGCGCCGGCGGCATTCGAATGGATCAGCGATGGCGACAGCCGGCTGGGACCGGTCTTCGAGTTTCTGTCGGGCGGCCGGTATGGCTGGCTGCCTTTCAGCGCGCTGCGCGCCGTGCGCCTGCTGGCTCCCGAGGGGTTGTGCGACGTGGTGTGGGCCCAGGCCGAGGTCACACTGGAAGACGGGCACACCCAGTACGGACTGGTACCGGCCCGCTACCCCGCGCCAACGGGCACGTCACTGGCCGAATTGGCCGATGGGGCCAAGCTGGGCCGCATGACCGACTGGCAGTCGCTGCATGGCGATACGTATGCGGGCGTGGGCCAGAAAATGTGGATGACCGATCAGGGCGAGTACGCGTTGCTGGATGTACGCGCGGTGGAGATGGACTGATGGCGCAATCCAGCACGGCCAGCCTGCGCCCCTGGGAACAACTGCCGCGCAGCGAGCGCGTGGCCCGCGACCGGCTGCAGCCGTCGCTGCTGGATCGCCTGATGGATAACGATCCGTCCAAGCGCCAGGAAATGCGCGAGTCGGCCATGCTGACGCATGCCGAGCTGCGCATGGCCGTGCTGCGCGACCTGCGCTGGCTGCTCAATACCGTCAACCTGCAGACCACCGACGACCTGTCGCCGTATCGCTGCGTGCCGGATTCCACCCTGAATTTCGGCGTGCGCGCCATGGCCGGCAAGCGCATGTCGGAAATAGACTGGGTCGACGTCGAAGATTCCATCCGCAATGCCATTGCGTCGTTCGAGCCGCGCATCCTGGATTCGTCCGTCGAGGTGCGCTGCGTGACCGACACCGGTACGCTGGAGCACCACAATGTGCTCAGCCTGGAAATCAAAGGCATGCTGTGGTGCGTGCCGCACCCCATGGAATTCCTGTTTCGTACCGATATCGACCTGGAAAGCGGCCACATGGACCTGCGCGACCTGGGAGGCCTTGCCTGATGGACGCGCGCCTGCTCGACTACTACAACCGCGAGCTGGTCTACATGCGCGAGATGGGCGCCGAGTTCGCCCAGATGTATCCCAAGGTAGCCGGCCGCCTGGGTATGCACGGCACCGAGGTGGCCGACCCTTATGTCGAGCGCCTGCTCGAGGGCTTCAGTTTCCTGACCGCGCGCATCCACTTGAAGATGGATGCCGAGTTTCCCCGCTTCTCGCAGCGCCTGCTGGAAGTGGTGTACCCCAATTACCTGGCGCCCACGCCCGCGATGGCGGTGGTGCAGTTCTCGCCCAGCATGAACGAAGGCACGCTGGCGCGCGGCTTCGATCTGCCGCGGGGCACCTTGCTGCGCGGCAGGGTGCCCCGCGGCGAACAGACGCCGTGCGAGTTCATGACCGGGCATCCGGTGCGATTGTGGCCCTTGCGCGTGACCGAAGCCGAGTTCACCGGCACCCCGCCAGACTTGCCGCTGACGCGCCTGGGGTTCGGCGGGCGCAACGGCCGTGTCCTCAGTGCATTGCGCATGCGCATCGAGGTGTGCGGCGGCGTGCGCCTGGAAGACATGGACCTGGACCAGCTGGTGTTCCACCTGGCCGGCCAGGACCTGCAAATGCAGCGGCTGCTGGAAATCATCATGGGCCACAC
>DASPIV010000669.1:0-3612 GCA_035628955.1 Bordetella sp. | reverse complement strand
GAAAGTATGAAGGAGCAAAACGGGGATTTTACCTTTTCAGGGATTTCCCCGAGCACCGGGCCTGGACGCCCGCGCCCGTGGCCGCAGGCACCCGCCTGCGCAGGAAGTTACAAAATAATTCAACCTGCGTGGAAGGTAGTTTGTTGCCTTGCAACAAATAACCGCTTGCATAGTCAGATTCATAGGGAAACCGCCCTTGGCGGGGCGGCAGCGCGGGCCCCATGCGGCAGCGCAACATGTTGCAAAACCCCTTCATCCACGGGAAAACACGCACTAACGCAGTGCCTTGCGAACGGTAGGATGCTGCGATCCCGACTCGTCCGTCTTACGCTGTAGCCAATGTCCCGCCCTGACGTCCCCGTCGAACCGGCCGAGCCGGTTGAACCCATCATCCCCCCAGAACAAGATCCCGCCGTAAAAGTTCCGCTGGCCGTGGAAGACTGGCTGGCCGTTACCGTGCTGGCCATCTTGGCGCTGATCACTTTCGCCAATGTGCTGGTGCGCTACTTCACCGACCAGTCGTTCGCCTGGACAGAAGAAATCTCGGTTTTCCTGCTCATCGTGCTGACCATGGCCGGCGGCAGTACCGCATTCGTGCGCAACCACCATATCCGTATCGAGGCCGTCGCCGATAGCGGCACCCCGACCCGCCAGCGCAAGCTGGCGCTGGCCTCTCATACCGTGGTGCTGTTGTTCTTTGTCTTGCTGACGGTACTGTCGGTGCGCCTGGTCATCGACGAATATGTCTACGAAGAAACCTCGCCGGCGATCGGCGTGCCCACTTGGTGGTATTCGATCTGGCTGCCGGCAATGGCGGCCGTGATCGCGCTGCGCACGCTGGGCACGCTGCGCCGCCTGCTGCGGAGCGGCGTCCGATGATCGCCACCCTGCTGTTCGTGGTATTTGCCGTACTGATGGTCATCGGTGTGCCCGTATGCGTGGCGCTGGGCGTGGCCGGCACCCTGGCCATCGTGCTGTCCAACCAGGACGTCGCCTGGTTCGGCCTGCTGGCGGTACCGCAGAATTTCTACGCTGGCCTGGCCAAGTATCCGCTGCTGGCCATTCCCATGTTCGTGCTGGTGGGGTCGATCTTCGATCGCTCGGGCGTGGCCCGGCGCCTGGTCGACCTGGCCATTTCGATCGTGGGGCGCGGCCCGGGCATGCTGCCCCTGGTGGCCATTGCCGTGGCGATGTTCCTGGGCGGGATTTCCGGTTCGGGGCCGGCCTGCGCGGCCGCCGTGGGCGCGGTCATGATTACAGCCATGTCGCGCGCCGGCTATCCCGCGCCGTTCTCGGCATCGGTCGTGGCGGCGGGCGCCGCCACCGACATTCTGATTCCCCCTTCGATTGCGTTCATTATTTATTCGGTACTGGTGCCGGGCGCTTCGGTGCCGGCGCTGTTCGCGGCAGGCATGGTGCCCGGCCTGCTGGCAGGTTTCGCCCTGATCGTGCCGGCCGTCTGGCTGGCGCGCAAGCACAAGATGGGCATGCTGGAAGCGCATTTGCCGCGGCCGCCCTTCTGGGCCAGCCTGCGCCAGGCCAGTTGGGGCCTGGCCGCGCCCGTGCTGATCCTGGGCGGCATGCGACTGGGCTGGTTCACGCCCACCGAAGCGGCGGTGGTGGCCGTGTTCTATGGCCTGTTCGTGGGCATGTGCATCCACCGCACCATCAAGGTGCGCGACCTGTTCAATATTCTGCGCGAAGCGGCCGAGCTGTCGGCGGTGATCATGCTGGTGGTGGCACTGGCCGGCATTTTCGCGTGGGCGCTGTCCACGCTCAGCATCATCGATCCCATTACGCATGCCATCGTCAATTCGGGGTTGGGCGAATGGGGCGTGATTGCATTGCTGATCGTGCTGTTGATGACCATGGGCATGTTCCTGGATGGCATCTCGATCTTCCTGATCTTCGTGCCGCTGCTCATGCCGGTCGCCGATGCCTATGGCTGGGATCCCGTCTGGTTCGGCGTCATCCTGACCTTGAAGGTGGCGCTGGGCCAGTTCACGCCGCCACTGGCCGTAAATCTGATGGTGTCTTGCCGCATCGCACGCGTGCCCATGGAATCCACGATCCCCTGGGTGCTGTGGATGCTGGGCGCGATGTTCCTGGTGCTGGTCGCGGTATTGGTGTTTCCGCAACTGGCGCTGTGGCTGCCGCATCACCTGGGGTACTGAGGCTTGCGGGCCGCATTCACAAATCCATAAACGTCATATCGCGAGGAGAACGCAATGAAGCTACACAACTTGATCGGCGCCGTGCTGTGCACAGCGGCCACGCTGGCCATGGCGCCGGCACAGGCGCAGAACTACAAACCGGAATACAAGCTTTCGATCGTGGTGGGCACGACCTTCCCGTGGGGCCAGGGCGCGCAGATATGGTCCGACCTGGTGCGCGAGCGCACCGATGGGCGCATCAATATCAAGGTGTATCCCGGCACGTCGCTGGTACAAGGCGACCAGACGCGCGAATTCACCGCGATCCGCCAGGGCGTGATCGACATGGCGGTGGGGTCCACCATCAACTGGTCGCCGCAGGTCAAGCAGTTGAACCTGTTTTCGCTGCCCTTCCTGATGCCCGACTATGCCGCCATCGATGCGCTGGTACAGGGCGAGGTCGGCAAAGAGATGTTCAAGATCATCGAGAAAGCCGGTGTGGTGCCGCTGGCCTGGGGCGAAAACGGCTACCGGCAACTGAGCAATTCACGCAAGCCGGTATCGACCCCCGAAGACCTGAAAGGCATGAAGCTGCGCGTGGTCGGATCGCCCTTGTACATCGACACCTTCACGGCCCTGGGCGCCAATCCCACCCAGATGAGCTGGGCCGACGCCCAGCCCGCGCTGGCCAGCGGCGCGGTCGATGGCCAGGAAAACCCGCTGTCCATCTACACCGGTGCCAAGCTGTATGACGTGGCGCAGAAATACCTGACGCTGTGGAACTACGTGGCCGACCCGCTGGTGTTCGTGGTGAACCGCGAAGTCTGGGAATCCTGGTCCGAAGCCGACCGCAAGATCGTGCGCGACGCCGCGCTGGAAGCCGGCAAGCGCGAGATCGTCATCGCACGCAAAGGCGTCACCCCGGAAGACCCGTCATTGCTGAAGGAAATCGAAGGCCACGGCGTCACCGTGACCTCGCTGACCGAAGCCCAGCACGATGCTTTCGTGAAAGTGACCAAGCCGGTCTACGACAAGTGGAAGCCGCGCATCGGCACCGAGCTGGTCGAGCTGGCCGAAAAATCGATCGCGGCCCGCAAGAAATAGTAGCAGCCCAGGGGAGAACGGCGGCGCAGGCCGCCGAACGGAAGGCGCGGGCGCCAGAACCCCGCCTCCAGCACGGACGCCCACATCGGCGTCCGTGTTTTTTGAAGCGGTGCCAGACGGCGCTGTATCAAGCCCGCCCGGGATACTGCACTTCCAGGATATCCAGTTCTTCGATCCCGCCGGGCGTGCGCAGCACCACGGTATCGCCTTCGCGCGCCTTGATCAGCGCGCGCGCCACTGGCGAGATCCAGCTGATCTTGCCGGCCAGCGGTTCGGCCTCGTCGACACCCACGATGGTGACGGTGTGGGTGTCGCCCGCCTTGTCCAGGTATGTGACCGTGGCCCCGAAGAACAC